>CAUQGR010000001.1:0-79424 GCA_963517545.1 uncultured Streptococcus sp.
TATAAAGTTTCCTTACTATTCTACTAGTTTTTGGCCTATTCGTCAACCGCTCCACACCCGATTCTCAAAGAAAAGCATTTCGGCTAACTTCCTTATAACTCTTTCCTTTTGAGCAAAAATAAATAATCTGTAGACGTTTGTGATATTTGGCGTACGATGAATCTCTTAGGAGTTTTTCAATTTTATGTATTTCTTCGTTTGTAAGTTTCATAACTACCATTATAAGATGTTTTTTGATTTTAGGATAGTAGCAGCCGTGCTATGAGTCGTGTTCGTGTCCAAATCATGAATCAATTCGATAAAACATCTCATGAATACAAGGCTATTAAACGCTACTGGAAACTCATTCAACAGGATAGTCATAAATTGAGTGATAAACGATTTTATCGCCCTACTTTTCGTATGCACTTGACGAATAAAGAAATTCTAGACAAGCTTTTAAGCTATTCAGAAGACTTGAAACACCACTATCATCTCTATCAACTCTTACTTTTTCACTTTCAGAATACGGAGCCTGACAAATTTTTCGGACTTATTGAGGACAATCTTAAGCAGGTTCATCCTCTTTTTCAGACTATCTTTAAAACTTTCCTCAAGGATAAAGAAAAGATTGTCAACGCTCTTCAACTACCCTATTCTAACGCCAAATTGGAGGCGACTAATAATCTCATTAAACTTATCAAGCGAAATGCCTTTGGTTTTCGGAACTTTGAAAACTTCAAAAAACGGATTTTCATCACTCTAAATATCAAAAAAGAAAGGACGAAATTTGTCCTTTCTAGATCTTAGCTTTTCTTCAACCCACTACAGTTGACAAAGAGCCAAAAATTTTACGAAATGCTAAAATAATTATATTGTCTCACATAAAAACTAGATAATTCAAAAATTCACCTATCGACTATCTGTGTTTGACTACAAGATATAGAAAATCTATTATTTTGGGAGGTGACAATAAAAGTGAATAATGTAAAAATTTAGAATTTTCAACATGGGTAAAATTATCCAATATTGGTAATCTCCATAGCAAGTTCATTATTTAATAATATTTGAAGCAGTTCATTATTTATAAATCTTTTAACGCCATAAAAATCAAGTAAATATTGAGGAAATGCACTAAGCAACAATACTCGTTCAAGAGGTAATATAAAGTCGTTATATTGCTTTAAAAATATGTCTTTAGAATATATAAGCCCCTCTTGGATAAATGAATCGATTTTTAAATAAAATAATATATAAACTGTATAACAAATTAAGCTAAGCCAAACTTGATTTTTATCTTTCATTCTCATTTGAAATGGACCATGTTCTTTGATAAAATTCTTACACTCATCTTTAAAGTGAACATCGCTAAACACAGGGTATGTAATAAGATTAATACTATCACAATTTATAAATCTTTCATGAAAGTAATTATTGGCTTCCACCATAGGATAACTTAAAAAAAGTTTACCATTTTCGGTTGCATTATCAAATAAATTTAACATCTCCTCAATTTTGTTATATATTTCGTTATATATTTTTTCTACATCTTTATCTTTTTTATCTTCTTTATAGTGTTGGGCGTCTAAATCGAAAAAGAGATAAATTAAAGAGAAGTCCTCGCTAGTATATTCAAATTCCCCATCAGATAATTCACAAATATGTTCTACTGTTTGTTCATATTGGTTTTCTTTTAATTTATTATATAAGGAATAAATGTTTGTAGAAAAAATGACTATTTCATAATCAATTTTATGAGAAAAAAAGTCACTTTGAAAATTGCAAACCGATTTCACGAGTTTTGTATCCGGTTTTTTGCCCTCAGTAATAAATAGTATTCTTTTAGTTTTTGACATCAGCAAAGAACCCTGTTCTGTACATTTTCTCTAAATTTTGTGTTTTTCTTATAACCATATCTGTTTTATTTGAAAGACTAGATATTTCATTATCTTCAATGATGTAATAACAATCTGGTCGTAATAAAGTATTAGACATATTAGTGGTATTATGTGTTGTTATAACTAATTGGAGAGATGGTATTTTTATTAATCTTTTAATAATTTCACGAGAAACATCATTATGAAAATATGCATCAAATTCATCCATAAAAACAAAACGAACTTCTTTTTCAAACGATAAATACCAATAAAAGAAAAGTGTTAGTGATCTAGTCCCTTTAGACATAATGCCCCAAAACTCTACTTCCTTGCCTGAGTCAAATTTCACATAAATCTGTTTTTCTCCATCAACCTCTTTTTCAAATAGATTATAATCTATACCTAAATCTTTTAAAAATTGATTATAGTTACTAAGGTTTCCAGTCTCAATAATTGCTGAGGCAATGGATTCCGAACCTGTTTTAAAACCTCTATACCTGTTTCCGTCCAGCGAATCAAAAGATAGCATTCTATTGACAAAATCCATAAAAAGTAAAAATACTTCAACATTTTTATCTGTCTTAGGATTTAATGCGGTATTATTCCTAATATATTTAACTAACGATAGATCCTCAGTATCAAAATCAAATGTTAGATGCTCGGTACCTTTCAAGGTTGCTTTTTCTCTCTCATTTTTTTGACGAGAGTCTATTACTGGAATTCCATTAATCAAAACAATTTCTTCTACTAATCTTAGAAAGCTAGATTTCTTATATCTATATATAAGTTCATCCTTATCAAACTGAAAAGTATATTCAAATTCTGCTATATCTATATCACTGTCTAAATTTAAGTAATGTTTATCATATTCTTCTCTTCTGATATGTTTATCTGTCAAATGTGAAACTATATCCATAAGAGCCAAGCCTAAATTGGATTTCCCGCTGGCGTTATCTCCATAGATTAGTGAATCTTTAACAAGGTTATCTTGAATTGCATCAGTATTATATTCGTAATTCCCTGAGGTAAAATCGAAGATTAATTCATCTTTAAAATTCTTAAAACCTTTAACTTTAAACGTTTTAATCATGTCCCCTCCTTAGTGTAATTTTTTTACACCACTTCCATAATACTAAAGAATAATCCAATTGTCAAAGAATTTTAGCTATTTTCTAGAAAAGCCTCTAGATTGGCTTGGGTAGCATTATAAAAAGAAAAGGCAAGCACCATCTTCTGCTTACCTTTCATGATTTTTATAAATAATATAAGAGTGGCCAAGCATTGTAAAACATGTGAACTAGAGTAGAAACCCATAGATTTTGGCTTTTTTTATAAGCAAAGCCTAGCAACAAGCCCCCGAGTAGATAAAAAATAAACGAAGGGATATTAGAAGGTCCATGCATGAAAGAAAAGAGAGAGGAAGTGAGCACAAGTCCTAACCAAGAATTGTCAAAAACGGCACCTTGAAGAAGTCCTCTAAAAATGAGTTCCTCCTGGATGGGGCCAAAAACTGAGGAAGTCAAAATCAAAGACAGGGAAATTCCTCTGCTGACTTCCGCCAAGTGTTGAACTCCTGCGCCAGAAGAAACAGCGAAGAAATGAATATAAACCAGCGTCTCAAGCACACTTAGAAGAAAGATTGCAATGAAAAGCAAAAGTTCTTTCTTGCTTAACATCCCAAAAGAAATCATTTCAAACTTTCTAGCATAAGCAACACTCAGCGAGGTTACTAGAAGACTTACAATAATCAATGCAGTTTCATTTTGAAAAAAATCCCCATGGTTAATCGTATAAGGAACTGTAATGACGATTATTAGTACTAAAAATCCAAAACACAAGGCATGAAATTTATCAAAAAACTCCATAAAATTATCCTCCCCACCAAACAGACTTCCCTACAACTCATCCTTTAACTCTAACCTTTCCAAAACAAACCATTTGAGTATCCAAAATACGATCACATAAACACCCCCTAAGAAGATAGCCATTAAAGATAGCATGGGATTTAGGAAATAAAAGACCACAACAGATACAAAGGTTAGCACAAAAACATTAAAGGCAATGGTGTCAGAAGCCAAGACTAGAATATAGGGTGTCAACCAGTCTAAGGTTTTTGAATCTAGGAAAAATAAGTGTTTATACATGATGACCTCCTCTTGTCAGACTATAGACTAGTTCCAGATTAATAAGAAAACTCTTCCCTACTTTTTATAATACTTCAAGCCCCAAATGAGTAGAAGCATGATAAGCAAGCAGAGAATAGCACCAATATAAGCGATTAGTTGTTGGTAGAATTCTCCTGCTGTGATACCTCTATACAAACAGATAATAGACATAAAACCTGTCAAACCAATGAACATAAGTTGATTGGTTCTAGGACTAACCAAATCATCATCTTCAAACTCTCTTATCCTCATCTCCCTAGTGAGGTAAACCGTAACCAAAATAGAAGCCAAGTTAATAACCACTAAAAGAAATTGGAGGACTAAGGAAAAATTTAAAAACTGACGAGATAGAAATAGATAAGTGGAGACAAGTAAGGGCAACTGACCTAGGAACAATCTTGCAAGAAAGATGTTCCGTTTTTTAGCAAGAAAAGTTTTCATTTCTTTGCTCCTTTCTTTTTCATTAAAGCAAAATAGATCATCACTGCAATCACATAGGCTATGGTATAAAATAGATGATACCAAGCACTCTCCCTAAGCGGATATAGAAAGATGGACATGATCAGATACAAGATGAAAATGACAAGTATTTTTTTCTTCATAAGATTTCCTCCTGAATCTTTGTTGAGCTAGAACCTTTACACTGCTAGTATAGCACTCATTTTGACCTTGGATCACTCAAATCACAAATGGTCATCAAAACATCTTGAATTGTAAAAAATTTAAAAAAGCAAGCATGAAAAACATACTTGCCCTTTACACCATATTGATACCAACTTAATTTGTAGATTTTTTATCCTGCTATCACATATCATTTTAACAGGCGAAACAATATTAAAGAAACTCCACTGTAGATTAAACTAGCGATAAAAAATCTTTTTATCTAATTAGATCTATCTTTATTCTTCTTTGGAGATTTTAAAAATTTTTCCCTAATTAAATAAGTAATAAAAGAAACAAACATGCCAACAACAAAAACAATAAGAAAACTTTTGAAATCCATAATTACCTCCAAGTACAGTTCCTCTACTTACAGGCTCAAGCCTTTAAGCAAGCATAATAGCCAATGGTAACATTGTTTTTGCATTCACGAGGAATACTCTTTTTATTTTCGTCCTATTGCAATCTTAATAAGGTTAGTATACTACTATTTTTTAAAATTTTCCATCCAAATCATAAATGGTCATCAAAACATCTTGAATTGTAAAAATATAAAAAGCAAGCATGAAAAACATACTTGCCCTGGGGAACTTGACAATGTGAAAATACAAAATAGAGAACTACTCACCCTCACTTCCGTATGTTCTCATATATTCTCATAATCGCAACAAGGATAGCAGCTGTCCCACTTGCCAAAGCGAGAAGGGTAATGATAATGTTGAGGATTTCAGGCGTACTCCCTATTCTGTTGACAAGACGGAGTAGAGATATAACTGCCAACTGAATCAGGAGGATTGATTCTACTCTTATCAATGAAGTCAGTTGGTTTTCAACTGCATATAAAAAGACTGGTAACATAACACAGGCTATAGCAATCACAAACAGGTTGCTCCCTGTTTCTTCTCCCTTGTTCACCACGGAAATCATGAGAAGATTCGATGCTATGATCAACGTAGAACAGATGATAAAAAAGGATTTCTTATTCATTTAATACACCTCACATACTATAGTATTTTAATCGATGACTGCAGGCAGTACTTCTGCTTCACGAATCTTCTAATCATCAACCGACATCGATCGAGTGAATCGTTAAAACCTGACGAAAAACTTGATTTTGACAGGTGGTATTGAGACTGGTATTAGGATGGCTTTCCACAATTTTCATAACGGTATAGAGACCAACTCCTCTCTCCTCCCCTTTAGAACTGGCTCCGAAGGAGAAGATTTCAGAAATATCGATGCTCTCTTCTTTGATAGAGTTTTCAACAATAAAGGTCTCTTGTTCTCCATTTTTTAAAAAGGCGATTGAAACATGAGGTTGACTAGCCTCTGCACTGGCTTCAATAGCATTGTCACAAAGGATAGACACAATAGTTAGAAAATCAAGCAGGCTCATCCCCTCGACCTGAATCTCCTCAGGAACTTCGACATTAAAGACAATCTTCTTATCTCTGGCTTTTAGAAATTTCCCTGCTAGAAGACTTTTGAGGGCACGGTCACGAACATTCACCAATCTGCCCAGGTCATATTTATTGTCCTGCAATTTTTCACTAGAATCCTTTAAGACCGAGTCGTAGACCTCTTTTATCTGCTCCATATCCTCCTCTTCAATGCCCAGACGTAAGCTGGTTAAGAGGTTGGTGTAGTCATGGCGAAAGCTCCGGACTTCCTTGTAAAGTTCCTCTATATGCCGACTATAGCGCTCCATATCTCTGTAGCGCAAGGCCTGCTCTTGGTCCAATCTCTCATGGAGTTTGTCCTTCAAATAGGTATCCAATTTCTTGATAACCCCCATAAAAAAGAGCAAGTAAAAGACTAGGATGAAATGGCGAACAGGCTTCGATTGAATGCTTTGTTCATATTCAAAGAAAGACAGAGTTTCCATGACTAGAAAGTAAGCCCCCATTATCCAGTTAATCTTAGTCAAGAACTTTTGAAAACCTGTATCAATAATCTCCTTTCTCAAACTAGTAAAATCATAGTCCAACCATTTCAAAAAGACTAGAGAAATGAAGAAATTGAAAATTATTATACACAACCAAATCAAAGAGTAATCATCATGTACTTGCCCTTGTCCCAAAAATGGAAGCACAAAATAAGAAATACCTCTATAAAAGAGATTCACCAATATCATTGGAAAGAGACCATAAAAGAAAAGGAGTTTTTTAGGAAGCCCTCTTAACAATAAGAAAGACAAGCCTATGCCGTACAAGGGGTCCATAAAATAAGATAGGTAATTATTTCCTACTATATAGCTAATCGTTACAAAAGCAACTGCCAAAAGTATCTTAAAAAGAAAGGTCTTAAAAACTCTCTCCAAAGTGAGACCAATTCCATCTACCTTAAAAAATATAAACAACTCCAATCCAGCTATCAAAAATGTATAAACTATTTTCCAAGCCATTCCCATTACATCACCTCACTTAGTGCAAGTTATTGATAGCTTCAGACACTTCCCTGACCTTATAACGCGCTATCATACAGCTTCCACCATTGGGAAAGTAAAGAAGTTTTTCTTTCTTATCCAAACGCACCACATTGGCAGGATTGATGAGAAAAGAGCGATGGCACTGCAAGAGACGGGGTTCCTGCTTGAAAACCTCCTCTAAACTCGCTGTAAATTCCAGTCTGTCTGTCTTGGTATAGAGAATAACACGATGGGCTCTGGGCGACGTTTCGAGATAATAAACCTCTTTAAAAGGATACTGGAATTGGGCAAATTTTGATTTAAAGTAAAAGCAATCTTCCGCCAGACTTTTACTATCTTGACTATTGGCATAGAGGAGGGCTGTCTCGATCCGAGATTCAAATTCCTCTGCCGACAAGGCCTTATCAATGTAGTCCAAAGCAGACACTTGGTAGCGAAAGGACAGGGGCATAAACTCCGAGTGAGTCGTCACAAAGACAATCAGGGCATAAGGATCCCGATCCCGAATCTTTCTAGCCACTTCCAGCCCCTTCATCTCCTCATTTCGAATCTCAATATCCAAAAAGAATAGCTGATGGGCCCCCTTCTCATGCACCTCTGCCAGCAGCTGGTCTGGCTTACCAAAGACCTCAAAAGAACTCGGAGTGATCTGATGTTCCTTCAAGAGTTTCTCAATCGTCGTTTCAATTCTAGTCTGTTGGGAAAAATCATCTTCTAAAACAAATATTCTCATCTTTTTACTCCCCTTGTTTCAATTTCTTCCTAAAAAGAGAATAGCAAAAATACTTTGATACAAGCCCACCAAATCCTAAACAGGCCTTTAACGCTCCTGAAAGGTATCTTGTTCCTCAAATAAGCATGATAATCTTACCACTATTTTATCATAAAATCTTAACAGTACCATTCAGGAAATTTCAAGGGCAATTAAAGATTTTATGGTGAAAAAGGAGATAAAAGTGATAAACTGACAGTATCAAAACACAGTTGCTAGAATCAAGACTAGCACCCAGATTAAAGGAGGAATTCTCATGACAGATACAGACCCAATTAAAACTGCTCAGACTTTGATTACTGACTTAAACAAAGCCTACCAAGCATGCAAACAGGCAACAGCTGACGACGTCCGCTTTCAGGAGCAATTAAACTCTATTCTTGGCTTTCTAGCCAAGGCTGAGACAGTGGATAATCGAGTCTTGATTGAACTGGAAAAATTTTACCAGACTTCCAGTCTTCTCATGGGACTCAGCGCCCTCAATCCAGATGCTCCTACTCGCGCCGCTTGGCGGGCCTATGACCGCTTCCACTTTGACCAAGTCAAGACCAAGTTGAGCCTCTACGGGCCAACCATTATCTTGTAGAAAATAAAAGAAGCTGAGCTAAATTAAACTCAACTTATTTTTTGTTTCATATAAGCAATGTTAGTCCTGCATCTGACGTTTCACCTGATAAGGCAGATACAAGACTTGTAAAACCAAACCAGCTCCCAGTAAGGCTAGAAGGGCCAGTTTTTCTTGGAAGGTCACAAGGCCGACGACTAATTCCACCACTAAGACCAAACTGGTTAATCCTCGGACTACCGCCTGCAAGCCTTTTTCCTTTTGTCCCTTGTCCAGCGGAAAGAGTTGGGTCAAATACTGGTAGTCAAAGGCGTGATAGAGAGCCAGCAACTGGAAGAGCAAGAGGTAGTTAAAGAGAACCACCACTGCTGTCGCAATCCAAGCTTGCTCGATAAAAATCTGCGCCAGTATGGAAAGCAAGAGCAGACGGAGACTGAGAGCAAAGAGGTCTCCATTTCGCAAATAGGAACGCAGATAGAGATTTTGCCAAATCTTTCCAGGCACCTTCTGAACAGCCTTTAGGATAAAGTCCAGATAGGCACGACGCTTGACGCTATTTGAAATTCCCTTGACCTGCGTAAAGAGGGCAAAGAAACGAAGCAAGACTTGCTTACGCTTGCTTTCTTGGGAAATGACATAGTCCCAGTCCAGTCCAGTTTCCGTGAAAAATTTGCTGGCCTTTTGACGAAAGAGGAAATATTTACCTACCCCAAATAAAAGCACATAGACCAGAAAAACAGGTAAGCCATAACCCATGGCTAAAAATAAGGGCGCAAATAAAAGTAAGAAAAGGGTCTGGACAAAGAGCCAAAAAACTAGGGAAATAGCAGTTTGACGCTTGAGATGGAGCTTGATTTCCTCTTCTCCGACCAAGAGAAAGAGCTTGTCTGGAGCCTCCACATAAGTGGCAATTCCTCCCCAAAGAAAAAGTAAAACAGACGTAGTTCCTACAAACAAAAGGATAGGCCAATGATTTTCAGGAAAATCTTGCAATAGTTGACTGTACTGGTAGGCTAGAAAGCCCAGCAAGACAAGCAGGAACAAGACAAAGTGGTCATTGAGCACATAGCGCAAATAACCAAGACACTCCTTACGAAAAGCCTGCTTTCTCTTTAAAAACAAGTCTTTCATAGCTCCTCCTCTTTGGTCAGAGCCAAGTAAATATCATTCAAACTAGCCTCAGGCATATCAAAGGCTTCGCGCAGTTGCAGGAGATTCCCCTTGGCACGCACCTCTCCCTTGTGGAGAATGACAAAGGCATCACACATCTTCTCCGCCGAATCCAGCACGTGGGTACTCATGAGAATAGACTTACCCTTTTGCTTTTCCACTTCCAAAAGCTGAATCAAGTCTGCAATAGCCAGCGGATCAAGACCAAGGAAAGGCTCATCCACGATGAAAAGACTTGGATCCACCACAAAAGCACAGATAATCATGACTTTCTGCTTCATCCCTTTTGAAAAATGAACAGGGAACCAATCCAATTTCTGGTCCAGACGGAACATTTTTAACAAAGGTTCCACTCGATCAAAAGCCACTTTTTGCTCAATACCATAAGCCATGGCAACCGTTTCGATATGCTCTCTGAGGGTCAATTCCTCATACAGGCTAGGCGTCTCAGGAATGTAGCCAATTTGCTTGCGGTAACTTGTTGCATCTTCTTGCAGGGTCAAGCCATTGATATTGATGGAGCCACTATAAGGTGTCAACAGACCGATAATTTCATTAATAGTCGTCGATTTCCCAGCACCATTGAGACCAATCAGACCGACCAGCTGCCCACTTTCAACGGTAAAAGACACATCTTTCAAGACAGGGACATGGACATAGCCACCTGTCAGGTTTTTAATTTCTAACATATTTTCTCCAAATCTGGTATAATGTAGCTATATTATATCAAAATTCAATACAGTAGAGGTAGATTTTATGTCAGATTGCATTTTTTGTAAAATCATCGCAGGGGAAATTCCTGCTTCAAAAGTATATGAAGATGAGCAGGTTCTTGCCTTTCTTGATATCTCTCAAGTGACACCAGGACATACTTTAATCGTTCCTAAACAACACTATCGCAATCTTTTGGAAATGGACGCTACTAGCGCCAGCCAACTCTTTGCCCAAGTACCAAAAGTAGCTCAAAAAGTCATGAAAGCTACCAAGGCTGCTGGTATGAATATCATTGCCAACTGTGAAGAAATCGCAGGGCAAACCGTCTTTCATACCCACGTTCACCTCGTGCCTCGCTACAGTGCGGACGATGACCTCAAGATTGATTTTATCGCCCACGAACCAGACTTTGACAAACTTGCTCAAGTCGCTGAAACCATCAAAAACGCCTAAGGAGTTGCCATGAAATTATCCAACCTACTGCTATTTGCAGGAGCTGCAGCCGGCAGTTATTTGGTCACAAAAAATCGCCAAGCCATCACAGATGAAGTTTTGAACACTACCGACCGCGTTCAAGCTATCAAGGATGACATGGATATTATCCAAAACAGCCTGCAAATCATCGACCAGCAAAAAGAACTGATCAAGGAATACCAAGAAGACCTGACTTACAAGTTTAAGGTCTTGGAAAAAGATATCCAGACTAGACTAGCTGTGATCAAAGAAACACAGGAAATCGAAGATAAGTAAAAGAGCCCAACGGCTCTTTTTGCTTTATTCTCCTTCAAAGGCATCTTTAATATGGTCAAAGAAGCCTTTTTTCTTTGGATTGACTTTCAAATCACCAGCAGCTGCGAATTCTTTAAGCGCTGCTTTTTGGCGGTCGTTCAAGCCTGTCGGTGTTACGACATTAACGGTAACGTATTGGTCACCAACTGCACCGCCACGAAGGCTCGGAGCTCCCTTACCACGTAAACGGAATTTCTTACCAGTCTGAGTTCCCTCTGGGATAACCAATTCAACATCACCGTGAACCGTTGGAATATCAACTGTATCACCAAGAGCTGCTTGGACAAAGTTGAGGTTGAGATTGTAGAAGATAGTGGTTCCTTCACGTTCAAACTTGTCGCTGGCTTCCACAGAAACCACTACATACAAGTCACCATAAGGTCCACCGTTAAATCCAGCTTCACCTTGACCAGCTAGGCGAATTTGTTGACCAGTTTCCACACCAGCAGGGATTTTCACATGTACACTATGGGCTTGTTTTTCATGACCTGTTCCATGACAGGTTGTACATGGATCTTTGATTTCTTTTCCGCGCCCATGACAGACATCACAGGTTACTTGACGACGCATCATACCAAGAGGAGTTTGTGTATCAACGTTAATGACACCAGCGCCATGACAGCGTCCACAAGTGACTGGACTTGTTCCTGGCTTAGCACCTGAGCCATTACATGTACTACAGCTTGCTTCACGATTGTACTTAACCTCTTTTTCAGCTCCAAAAATAGCTTCTTCAAAGGTCAAATTCACACGGTATTGGAGGTCATCCCCCTGACGAGGAGCATTTGGATTGCGTGAAGCACCGCCTCCGCCGAAGAAACTTGAGAAGATATCTTCAAAACCACCGAAGCCACCTGCACCGTTGAAACCGCCAAAACCACCTGCACCACCAAAGCCACCATTGGTGCCTGCAGCACCGTATTGGTCATAGGCAGCCCGTTTTTGGTCGTCACTCAAAGTCTCATAGGCTTCCTGAACTTCCTTGTACTTTTCCTCAGCACCAGGCTCCTTGTTGATATCTGGGTGGTATTTTTTCGAAAGCTTACGATAAGCCTTTTTGATCTCGTCTGCCGAAGCGTTTTTTGACACCCCCAGACGATCATAAAATTCAGTATTGTTCATAATTCAAGATACAAAAGGCGTCAAACGGACACAGCCAAAATAGGAGTTTTGACGACGGACGCTTGCGTCCTAGAAAAACTATCTTTTTGGCACAGTCCGTAGCCCGTGTTCAATTCCCTGAACACCTTTGTTCCTTTCTATTGATGTTGTGAACCAAACCTCGATTTAGGTCGGGTTCAATTCCTTTCTTTATATATTGACAAGATAAACCCTAAATAAATTAGGTTCAGGTCCTTTTTATCGAAAAACAGAGGCTGGGTTGCAACCTCTGGATTTCTTCTTATCATTACGACGTTCGAGTTTTAAAAATCAAACTAGTAATGCTAAATCGAGCACGCCCTAACCTCTTGGTGAAAAAGACAAATCTTTCTAGAAACTAAAGTTTCTGCGTCAGATTTCCTATTTTCACTGTGAGGTTTTAACGGGCTTTGCATCTTATTTTTCCGTAAACTCTCCGTCTACGACGTCATCGCCTGCGTTTCCTGTTGCTTGTGCGCCTTCTGCTCCTGCTTGAGCTTGTTGGGCTGCTGCGGCTTGTTCGTAGAGTTTAACAGCAAGGCCTTGAGCTTTTTCGTTCAATGCTTCAAGTTTTGCTTTCATTTCGTCCAAGTTGTTATCTTCTTGAGCTTTCTTAAGGTCATCGAGAGCAGCTTGGGCAGCGTCACGTTCTGCATCGAAGCCTTTACCTTCAGTTTCCTTGATTGTCTTTTCAGTCGCAAAGATAGCTTGGTCTACTTCGTTACGAAGGTCAACTTCTTCTTTACGTTTCTTATCTGCTTCAGCGTTTGCTTCTGCATCTTTCATCATGCGGTCGATTTCTTCGTCAGTCAAACCTGAGTTAGATTGGATCACAATAGTTTGTTCTTTTTGAGTTCCAAGGTCTTTAGCCTTAACAGACACGATACCGTTCTTGTCGATGTCAAATGTTACTTCGATTTGAGGAATTCCACGAGGTGCAGCTGGGATATCTGTCAATTGGAAACGTCCAAGAGTCTTGTTATCTGCTGCCATTGGGCGTTCACCTTGAAGAACGTGGATATCAACGGCTGGTTGGTTGTCTGCTGCTGTTGAGAAGACTTGTGATTTAGATGTTGGAATTGTTGTGTTGCGGTCAATGAGTTTTGTGAAGACTCCACCCATTGTTTCGATACCAAGTGACAATGGTGTTACGTCAAGAAGGACAACGTCTTTAACATCACCAGTGATCACACCACCTTGGATGGCAGCACCCATAGCAACTACTTCATCAGGGTTTACTGATTTGTTTGGTTCTTTACCAGTTTCAGCCTTAACAGCTTCTACAACGGCTGGGATACGAGTTGAACCACCAACAAGGATAACTTCGTCGATTTCTGACAAGCTCAAACCTGCATCTGAAAGGGCTTGACGAACTGGAACTTTTGTACGTTCTACAAGGTCACGAGTCAAATCGTCAAATTTCGCACGAGTCAAAGTCATTTCCAAGTGAAGAGGTCCAGCTTCACCTGCAGTGATAAATGGCAAGCTGATTTGAGTTGAAGTTACACCAGAAAGGTCTTTCTTCGCTTTTTCAGCTGCATCTTTCAAACGTTGCATTGCCATCTTGTCAGTAGACAAGTCAATACCGTTTTCTTTCTTGAATTCTGCTACCAAGTGGTCGATGATTTTTTGGTCAAAGTCGTCACCACCAAGTTTGTTGTCCCCTGCAGTTGACAATACGTCGAAGACACCGTCACCCAATTCAAGGATAGATACGTCGAATGTACCACCACCAAGGTCGAATACCAAGATTTTTTCTTCTTTGTCAGTCTTGTCCAAACCGTAAGCAAGGGCTGCTGCTGTTGGTTCGTTGACGATACGTTCTACTTCAAGACCAGCGATTTTACCAGCGTCTTTTGTTGCTTGACGTTGAGCATCGTTGAAGTAAGCTGGAACTGTGATAACTGCTTTCGTTACTTTTTCACCAAGGTAGTCTTCAGCATAGCCTTTCAAGTATTGAAGAATCATAGCTGAGATTTCTTGTGGAGTGTATTCTTTTCCGTTAGCAGAAACTTTTTCAGAAGTTCCCATTTTAGATTTGATAGAGATAACTGTATCTGGGTTTGTAACTGCTTGACGTTTTGCAGCATCACCAACGATGATTTCACCGTTTTTAAATGATACTACAGATGGAGTTGTGCGGTTTCCTTCTGGGTTTGCGATGATTTTGCTTTCAGTTCCTTCAAGAACTGCAACTGCTGAGTTTGTTGTACCTAAGTCAATACCGATAATTTTAGACATGTGTTTTTCTCCTTAAATTTTATATTCTATTTTTCTTTTTGATACTCTTCTTAAGTGGCGGCGCCGTCAGAGCTTGACTTCGTCAATCTCTTTGACTAAACTTTGAGCCTAAGGTCTCAAAGTTTGCGCAAATAGCGCCACGGCGAAGAGTATCGTCTTTGGTTCGCTTCGCTCACTCTTGCAAAGTCAAACATATTTTATCTTTCTTTCATAGTTTATTGTCGTTTCGGACAAGTTTTTTTAGTTCTATTGCCTAGTTATAGACCACTACCATTGCTGGGCGTAGGATGCGGTCATGGAGTTTGTAGCCTTTTTGGAAGACTTGGGCGATGGTATCTGCTGGGTGTTCATCGTCTGCTGGGAGAGTTTGGATGGCCATATGGTAGTTATGGTCAAATTCACCGTCAGCTGCGATTTCTTCGATTCCTTCTTCTTTCAAAGCGTGAATCAAGCTTTCTTGCACCATTTCCAAGCCCTTCTTCACATCATCTGTCAAACCTTCAACTGCGAGTGCACGCTCTAGGTTATCCAAAGAAGGGAGAATTGCTTTTGCCAAGTCCTGGCTACGATAACGTTGCAAGTTTTGACGCTCTTCATTGGCACGGCGTTGGATATTTTGCATTTCTGCATGAGCGCGAAGGTATTTATTTTCGAACTCATCTGCACGTTCATTTGCCAAGTCCAATTCAGACTTCTCAGGAGTTGTTTCTTCAGCTGTTTCAACAACTTCCTCTTCTTGAACTTCTTCTACTTCTTCATTTTTTATATCTTGGGCCATTTTCGCCTCCTTTAATGATTTCAATCTTAATGTACTTCGTAATGATTACTGCTGAGGTAGCGGTAAAAATCTGTCAACTTCATGGTCAAAACACGATTGACCACATTGACTTGGTTGATTAGCTGTTGGTAATCCAGATTGACTGGACCGATAATGGCTAGAATTCCAACTCCCCGATAAGGAATGAGGAACTTGCTACTAATCACCGCCAAATCTGCTAGACAGGACTCTTGACTGTCCGCAACACGGACGTTTTGCATCTGATCCTCACGCAACCCCTCACGAATCTCCAAGGCCACCTTTTGCGGTTGGTCAAAGAACTGATAAGCTGCCAGATTGGCAAAATTCAAGAGATTGACCTTGCCTGCCACCACAATGTTTTCGTTGAACATTTCCTTAAAGATGTGTTCAAAAAGATCAATGACATTGTCCGTAGTTGTGAAGTAACGCTGGATAATCTGCGGAATCTCCGTCCGAATCTTGTAGTGAATATCTAGAACGGTGTGACCGAGGAAACGTTCCTGAATGATTGCCTTCAGTTTCAACAAATCTTCCTGCAAGAAGTTCCTTGGAATCAGAAACTGACTGGTAACCGTTCGAGACTCGTCTAGGGTGAATACTGCCAAGGCTGTATGTTGCCCCAAAACAACGATATCAAAGGCTGTCAAACGTTGCCTGCTGGGCTCAACATCCAGTGCCACTACCGTACAGCCACTCAAGTCTGTTAATAGATTAGCAGCCTCTTGCAGAATATCCTCTAGCTTAAAGAATTCCTGATCAAAGGCTTTGACAATCTCATAAACCTCATTTTCAGCCAGTCGGTCAAAATCCAGTGAGTGTTTCACATAGTACTGAAAACCAGCAACACTTGGCATCCTACCACTTGAAGTATGAGCCTTCTCAAGCAAACCTTGCTTTTCTAAAGCCGCCATATCATTACGAATAGTTGCACTGCTAGAGTTAATAGACTCTTGCAAGGCTTTGGATCCGACAGGTTCGTGCGTTTTGGTAAAGATGTCAATAATCAGATTTAAAATATCCTGCTGACGCTCTGTAACCATCTCATCACTCCTCTCTGTCTGATCAATTAGCACTCGATACACTCAAGTGCTAACTCATGATTCTATTATACACCCTTAGAAGAGAATGTCAAGATAAAAACTCAAAAAATTAGCACTCTTTTATCAAGAGTGCTAAAATGAAAGTTCTATAATGAAGTTAGCCACCTAGCCCTCCTAAAAATTAGATGTTTCAACTAGCTGATAGCTAGTCCTCGATTTCATTTGATAAGAGGCTTGATGCTGTTAGGCTGGCGAGCCAAGGCTAAGACTAGCCTTGGTTTAGCTGACAAAACAGCTTCAAGGGTTCCTCTTGTCAAATGAAAGCTCTTCTAGGCATAAGAAAACACCTCTGTGTTATACTTGTTGTTCACCACAAACACAAGAAAGGCACAGAGATGCAAAACCATTATACTACAAAAGCCAAACATTTGACAATCGATAACCGTCGCTTGATCGAACGATGGAAAAAAGAAGGAAAATCAAATAGAGAAATTGCCTCTCTACTTGGAAAAGCTCCTCAAACTATCCATACTGAAATCAACCGTGGGACAGTCCGACAATGTCTTGGAAAAGGGCGCTTCAAAGAGGTTTATTCTGCCGACTATGCTCAACAGTCTTATGAAAATAATCGCAAGCGCTCGGCCAAGAAATCAAGATTGAACAAGGAGCTGAAGGAAAAGATTCTCCACTATCATAACCAAAAGTTTTCTCCTGAAATGATGGTCAAGGCTAAGGGCGTTAACGTGGGAATTTCTACCATCTACTACTGGATCCATCATGGAAAATTAGGATTGTCAAAACAGGATCTGCTCTATCCTAGAAAAGGAAAAGCGGTTAAGAAACAGGCTAGCATCAACTTTAAACCTGCTGGTCAATCCATCGAACAGCGTCCTGAAGCTATCAATCTTCGCTTGGAGAATGGGCATTATGAGATTGATACGGTTCTACTTACAAGCTAAAAATCAGTCTAAAGACCTAGAACCTTACCTTCCATTCATTTTGTATTTCCTTTTAAGTCTGAAAAAACCATGGATTAGATAAGAAATCATAAAAGCATATAAAAGAAAAATAATGAAGAAAGACATAGAAAGCTCTTCTTTAAATAAACTCATACAAACAACCAAACCACCTAAGAAAGCAGCTGTACATGAACGAAGTCTATATCGCATAACTTCCCATCTAAGGCCCTTACCCATATAGACTTGATCCTCTGGAAGTAAATCCGAAGATGATTTACGAAGAATTGAACAAAAACCTGTTTCTATCAATTCCCAACCTCTATTTCGAAAATCTTGTAGTTCATGCTTATACTTTTTAAGAAATCTAGAATCATAAATACGGTAGATGATATCGTCTGGTTGACACTCTTCAAAATAGAAAAAACCAAAACGACTAGTTCTATACCTCCAACCTTTCAAATGCATCTCATGTAAATATTCTTCTTCCTTGTCCAAATCAAGAATAGTAAAAATTCGAAATTCTACTCTGCTAACCATTGTCTCACCCCAAAATTAGAAAACATGCCTGGTGTTATTTATTAGATAATTCTTTCCACTTTTGACTCAATCTCCACAAAACATAAGAAATCTGAATCGCATGAATGATCAATAAAACAAAATCTATTAAGACAAGCAAAAACATGTCCCAACTGAAAGAACTTGCTCCACTGACAAACTGTGAGAAAACCGGTAGTAGAGCCGAAAAGAGAAGCAAAATAGGAATCATCCGCATTATTAAAATACGTTTGACCATAGCTAACTTGCCGGCCGCATCATTATAAATTTCAAACTCTGCATCCGACTCAATTCCAGAATGAAGCTTTCTAAAGTAGGAAAAACCATTAAAGTCTGTAATATGCTCCCAGCCACAGTCTTTAAATAATTGTAAATAGGAGGCTCTATCTGATTTTTTCATGGGATAAAAGTCCAACTGATAAGATACTTGCTCAGGCTGACATTTTTCAAAGGTATACTTAACTGCAAACAATAAGATAGAATAGCTTACTTTCCTAAGTTTCCAGCCCTTAGCATGCATTTCTCTAAAGTATAGAGCCTCTCTCTCATAATCCGCAATTGTAAAAATTCGATAAACAATTTTCTTTTCCATCATCCTTCCTCCCGACTGTTTCTATAGAGCCGTTCAATACGTTTCAATTCAATATCTAAGACTTTGCGTCCCAAGTCTGTAATCTGATAGATTTTCCGTTTTTCCTCTTCTCGGACAAAGGAAATCAAACCATCCTTTTCCATTTTTGACAAGGTTCCATACATAGTTCCAGGACTAATCGAAACTTGCGAATCTGTCATCTCCTTGACCTTTTGCGTAATACTATACCCATGACGCTCCTTTTGCAGACAGAACAAGATATAAAAACCCGTTTCCGTCATCGGAAGATAAACTCGACGAATCTTATCCGTTAATTCCATTTTTATCACCTCCTATTTAGTTCGATATATCGCACTTCGTTATATAGAATATATCACACCTCGATATAAAATGCAAGAAAAAAGACCGCCCTCAGGCAATCTTTCTTCTATATTAGTAAAGGTCTAAATAATTATCAATTTCCCACTGTGAAACGAAAGTTGCATAACTTGCCCATTCAATTCGTTTAGCTTCAAGGAAACTAGTATAGATATGTTCTCCGAGAGCCGCTCTGACAACTTCATCTTCCGTCAATGCTTTCAAAGCGTTGTGAAGGGTTGATGGAAGGTCTGTAATACCAGCTTCCTTACGCTCTTCTGCTGTCATGATGTAGATATTTTCTTCGATAGGAGCTGGTGCTTCGATTTTGTTTTCAATACCATGCAAACCAACTTCCAAAAGAACAGCCATAGCGATGTATGGGTTTGCCATTGGATCCACTGAACGCAACTCAAGACGAGTTCCCATACCACGTGAAGCAGGCACGCGCACAAGTGGCGAACGGTTACGACCAGCCCAAGCAATGTAAACAGGCGCTTCATAACCTGGAACCAAACGTTTGTATGAGTTAACCGTTGGGTTCATGATGGCAGTATAGTTGTAGGCATGCTTGATCAAACCACCAAGGAAATGGTAGGCCGTTTCTGACAACTGCATTCCTTTTGGATCATTTGGATCAAAGAAGGCATTGTTTCCTTCTGCATCAAACAAGGACATATTACAGTGCATACCTGAGCCAGCAATACCAAATTTTGGCTTGGCCATAAAGGTTGCGTAAAGACCATGTTTACGAGCAATGGTTTTAACAACAAGTTTAAAGATTTGAATCTTATCACAAGCACGGAGAACTTCATCGTACTTAAAGTCAATCTCATGTTGTCCAACCGCAACCTCGTGGTGACTCGCTTCTACTTCAAATCCCATTTTGGTCAAGACATTGACAATCTCACGACGTGTATTGTCCGCAAGGTCAGTAGGCGCCAAATCAAAGTAGCCACCCTTGTCATTTACTTCAAGTGTTGGGTCTCCATTTTCATCCAGTTTAAATAGGAAGAATTCTGGCTCTGGTCCAAGGTTGAAGGATTTGAATCCAACTTCTTCCATGTGACGAAGAGCACGTTTCAAATTGCCACGAGGGTCACCTGCAAATGGTTCACCTTCTGTTGTATAGACATCACAGATCAAACCTGCAACACTTCCATTTTCATCTCCCCAAGGGAAGACTGTCCATGTATCCAAGTCAGGGTACAAGTACATATCTGACTCATTGATACGTACAAAACCTTCAATAGAAGATCCATCAAACATCGCCTTGTTTGACAAGACTTTATCTAACTGTTCATCTGTAGCAGGAATTTCGACGTTTTTCATGGTTCCCAAAATATCTGAAAACATGAGACGAATAAAGGTAACATTTTTTTCCTTGACTTCACGACGAATATCTGCAGCTGTGATTGGCATGAGTTTTCTCCTTAATGTATGACTACTTGCGGTTGCCTAACCGCGACCAAAAGGTGACCGTACTGAAGCAAAGCGACCCTGTTGGAGGAGTTCATTGTGAAGTGCACGGCGCACCTCAGTCTGACTCACCGCTTTCTTGGATTTCGCTTCACGTTCAGCATATTTTTTCTTAATGGCAGCGATATTATAACCTTCAGAGATATAATCTTTGATTTCAAGCAGACGATCCATGTCATTCAAGGAATACATGCGACGGTTCCCTTCGTTTCGATCAGGCTTAATCAACTCTTGATCTTCATAATAACGAATCTGACGCGCCGATAGATCGGTCAACTTCATAACACTGCCGATAGGAAAAACAGCCATATTTCGGCGAAATTCTTTTTCCTTCATTTACAATTTCCTTCTTTCTGTCTATTATAGTCTAAAAAAAGACGAACGTCAATTGATAATGTTATAAAATGTAACATTATTTTTCTTTTTTCTCTAAAAAGATTCGAATGCGATCAATATCGTAATTTACGAGAATCGCGACAAAAACTCCCATAAAAGTTTCAAATACACGCGCAAACACGTACAAAATCGTCTCGCCAACCGGAATCGATAGGGTAATGATTAACATAGCTGCTACACCACCGATAACACCTGCTTTATTATTCATGGCTACATTTGTCATAATGGTTAACATGGTACAAATTGGAACAACAACCAAGGTCACCCAAAAAGCTTCGTGAAAAACGGTATTTAATAGGAAGAAGAGGAGGGCATAGAGACCACCGATACTATTTCCTAGAATACGCGAAGTCCCAAAATGGACACTCTTATCAAAACTCTCCCTCAGGCTAAAAACAGCTGTCAAAGCACCGATTTGAAGACCTTTCCAACCAAAAAAGCCAAAAATCAAGAGAACTAGAAAAACAGCAATACCTGTTTTAAAGGTTCGCATACCAAGTTTGAACTGGGATTTATCGAATTTATATTTTTTAAAATAACTCATAATCTCAACTTTCTATTTCCATTTTATCATAAATCGGTGATTTTTATGAGTAATAGTTGAGAGGAAGCGTTTTTATTTTAAGCAAAAGAAAAGAGGAACTTCCATCCCTCTCTTCTTTGATTTATTTATAAAATCTTATTTTTCTGTCAAGGCTGCAAGTCCTGGAAGAACTTTACCTTCAAGAAGTTCCATTGATGCTCCACCACCCGTACTAATCCATGAGAACTTGTCTGCACGGCCAAGGTTAATCGCTGCGGCAGCTGAGTCACCACCACCGATGATTGATTTAACGCCTGGTTGTTTCACGATAGCGTCCATCACACCGATTGTACCAGCTTGGAAGTCTGGGTTTTCAAATACACCCATAGGTCCGTTCCATACAACTGTTTTGGCACCAGTCAAAGCTTCGTCAAATTTAGCGATAGATTTTGGACCGATGTCAAGACCAAGGAAGCCTTCAGAAACTGCTTCACCTTCAGTGTCACGCACTTCAGTGTAACCAGCAAATGCGTTAGCTTCTTTTGAGTCAACTGGCAAGATCAATTTACCGTTTGCTTTTTCAAGAAGAGCTTTCGCAACATCCAATTTGTCTTCTTCTACAAGTGAGTTACCGATTTCGATACCTTGTGCTTTGTAGAATGTGTAAGTCATACCACCACCGATAAGGACTTTATCAGCTTTTTCAAGCAAGTTTTCGATAACACCGATCTTGTCTGAAACTTTTGAACCACCAAGGATAGCCACGAATGGACGTTCTGGAGTTTCAACTGCTTCTTGGATGTAGGCAATTTCGTTTTCAAGAAGGAAACCAGCAACTGCTTTTTCAACGTTTGCTGAGATACCAACGTTAGATGCGTGTGCACGGTGAGCTGTACCGAATGCATCGTTTACGAAGATACCATCTCCAAGTGATGCCCAGTATTTACCAAGTTCAGGATCGTTTTTAGATTCTTTCTTGCCATCAACATCTTCGTAACGAGTGTTTTCAACCAAAAGAACTTGTCCATCTTCAAGAGCGTTGATTGCTGCTTCCAATTCAGCACCACGAGTTACACCTGGGAAAACAACGTCTTGGCCCAATTTAGCAGCCAAGTCAGCAGCTACAGGAGCAAGTGATTTACCAGCTTTATCAGCTTCTTCTTTCACACGTCCAAGGTGAGAGAAGAGGATAGCACGTCCACCTTGTTCGATGATGTACTTGATAGTTGGAAGAGCTGCTGTGATACGGTTGTCATTAGTGATTACGCCATCTTTCAATGGTACGTTGAAGTCAACACGAACGAGGACTTTTTTACCTTTCAAGTCAACGTCTTTAACAGTAAGTTTTGCCATGTTACAAAAACCCCTTTATTTATTTTATTCGAAACTATTATATCACACTTTGGAAATATAAGGAAAGATTTCACAAGATTTTTCGATATTTAATCTTTGTGACATGCTAGAGTATATTATTTTTGCTTTTTCTAACGAATTTTCTTTCTAAAATCTTAGCTTAACACTTGTTAGATTTACTTTTATCCTTTAAAATAGAATAGGAGAAATTCCGTTATTATTTTTCGGAGGAAAAAGAAATGTCCATTAATTGGCAGGAAATTTTATTTCACTTTTTAGGTGGTCTGGGACTATTCTTATATAGTATCAAGACCATGGGAGACGGTTTGCAACAAGCTGCTGGAGATCGCCTTCGTTTTTACATTGACAAGTACACTAGCAATCCCTTTCTAGGTGTTCTAGTCGGAATTGTCGTGACTGCCCTGATTCAGTCAAGTACAGGGGTTACAGTTATCACGGTCGGACTGGTCAGCGCTAGTCTTCTCACTCTTAGACAGGCTATCGGAATTATCATGGGAGCCAACATCGGAACCACCGTTACTTCCTTTATCATCGGTTTCAAGCTTGGTGAGTATGCTTTACCCCTGATTTTCCTTGGAACCATGTTCCTCTTCTTTACCAAAAATAGAACAGCAAACAATATCGGACGCATCCTGTTTGGTGTAGGGGGAATCTTCTATGCCCTCAACCTCATCAGTGCCGGTATGAGCCCTCTTAAAGATTTACCACAATTCAAGGAATACATGGTAACCTTGGGACAAAATCCTGTATTGGGAGTTTTTGCCGGTGCAGTGATCACCGTTCTCATCCAAGCTTCTTCTGCGACAATCGGGATTTTGCAAGGTCTCTATGCAGGTGGGTTCCTTGACCTTAAAGGTTCGCTACCAGTTCTCTTCGGGGATAATATCGGGACAACCCTAACCGTTATTATCGCGGCAGCTGGAGCCAATGTCTCTGCGAAACGCGTTGCTGCAACCCACGTTACCTTTAACGTTTTAGGGACTATTCTTTGCTTAATCTTATTAGGTCCATTTACATCTATGATTGAGTACTTCCAGGCACTCCTTCACCTCTCACCTGAGATGACCATCGCCTTCTCGCACGGTGCCTTTAACGTAAGTAACACCATTGTACAATTTCCATTCATCGGAGCCTTGGCCTACTTTGTAACCAAGCTCATCCCTGGTGAAGATGAAGTTGTCAAGTACGAGCCACTTTATCTTGATGAGCATTTGATTAAGCAAGCTCCATCAATCGCTCTCGGAAATGCGAAGAAAGAGCTCCTTCACTTGGGAAATTATGCTTCTAAAGCCTTTGACCTTTCATACAACTACATCATTGACCTTAATGAAAAGGTTGCTGAAAAAGGCCACAAGACAGAAGAAGCCATCAATACCATTGATGAAAAATTGACTCGTTACCTGATTACTCTTTCAAGCGAGACCCTTAGCCAGAAAGAAAGTGAAGTTCTGACCAACATCCTGGATTCATCCCGTGATTTGGAACGGATTGGGGACCACGCAGAAGCCCTAATCAATCTGACTGACTACCTTCAACGTAAAAACGTTGAGTTCTCTGAAGCTGCTTTGCAGGAATTAGCTGATATCTATCAAAAAACCACTGACTTTATCAAGGATGCCCTTGATAGCGTGGAAAACAATGATATCGAAAAAGCTCAAAGTCTGATTGAACGCCATAAAGAAATCAACAATATAGAACGTGTTCTCAGAAAGACCCACATCAAACGCCTCAACAAAGGCGAGTGTTCAACACAAGCTGGAGTCAACTTTATTGACATCATTTCCCACTACACTCGTGTATCAGACCACGCTATGAATTTAGCTGAAAAGGTCATTGCTGAACAAATCTAATACTCTTCGAAAATCAAATTCAAACCACGTCAACGTCGCCTTGCCGTACTCAAGTACAGCCTGTGGCTAGTTTCCTAGTTTGCTCTTTGATTTTCATTGAGTATAAGTACCAAGAAGCTATCCTAAATGGGATGGCTTTTTTCTTCTTCTCATCAAAAATTGCTTTTCCACCATATAAAAAACACTTTGATTCACAATGGAATCAAAGCATTTTAAAGAGCTCTCCATACATGAGCGCAGAAGCTGCGGTCCCTCTGTACTTGGCTTCTTCTCTTTTAATAAAACGAGCTAAGTTTATCAATTCAGGTGCCGGGTGTTTGGGGTTTAGGAGCAATTCATGATTGACCAGACCTGAGAGACGGACTGCCAGCAATTGCTCATTTGTAGCAGGCAGTTTTTTAGCAGTCTCTAGGAGAGCAGCAACTAAATCTTCACTCAAATCATGTCGAGCATGATTGTAAAGATCTTTTACAAGGCTTTCTAGGTTTGGTTCTACCATCCCTACCACCTCCTTAAGTTTAATAATTTTTAATCAAATCAACCGTTGAACGATCCAATTTTTTCACCAAGGCTTGTAAGAAAGCTTGCGCTTCTAGGAAGTCATCCATAGCATAAAGAGTTTGGTGAGAGTGGATATAACGAGCGCAGACACCGATAGTTGTTGATGGGACACCACCATTTTTCAGATGAGCTGCGCCAGCGTCTGTTCCACCTTTACCACAGTAGTATTGGTACTTGATACCAGCTTCTTCAGCCGTTGTCAAAAGGAAATCCTTCATCCCTGGGAGAAGCAAGTGACCTGGGTCATAGAAACGAATCAAGGTTCCATCCCCAATCTTGCCTTGGCCACCATAAACATCACCAGCAGGTGAGCAATCAACTGCTAGGAAGACTTCTGGGTCAAACTTAGTTGTAGAAGTATGAGCGCCACGGAGACCAACTTCTTCTTGGACATTAGAGCCAAGATAGAGTTCATTTCCGAGTTTTTGACCTGATAAAGCTTCAGCTAGCTCGCTCACCATAAGAACCCCGTAGCGATTGTCCCAAGCTTTTGAGATGATATTTCTTTCATTGGCTGTCAAGATAGCAGAGCTATCAGGGACAATGGTATCACCAGGACGGGTGCCAAAGCTTTCTGCCTCAGCCTTGTCCGCAAAACCACCATCAAAAACGATATCGGCAATGGCTGGCATGGTTGGTCCACCCTTTCCACGAGTCAAATGTGGAGGAACAGAGCCTGAAATCACTGGAATTTCACGACCATCACGAGTCAATAGTTTGAAACGTTGGCTGCTGACCACCATAGGATTCCAACCACCGATTTCTACGACACGGAAGGTACCGTCTGGCTTGATTTCGCTAACCATAAAACCAACTTCATCCATGTGAGAAGCGACCAAGATGCGCGGTGCATCGGCAACTTCTGAATGCTTGATACCAAAAATACCACCCAAGCCATCTGTTACGACTTCATCCACATGCGGTGTCAATTTTTCACGAAGATAAGCACGGACAGGCGCTTCATGACCTGAGATCGCAGCAAGTTCTGTTACTTCTTTGATTTTTGAAAATAATGTTGTCATTTCAGTTCCTTCTTTCTTTCATCCATTTTACCACTTTTTATAGGAGAAGGATAGTGGGAAGGTGGATTTCTAAATTAGTATCTTAGTCTTACTGCATCTTAGAAAAGCTTGTATTTTCTTGCATGTGAGGTGAAATCTAAGAACTATTCCAAGACCAACCAAACTATTAATTCCCAAACACAAAACAATTCAATGCTATATTTGTTCAGTTTTTTCATGAAATTTGCAGAAAATAGTTGACTTCACCTTCTTATTTCTTTAAAATAGTACAAAACTAGGAAAAGGAAAAAATCATGACCAAAACAATTCTTGTTACAGGTGGAGCTGGCTACATTGGCTCCCATACCGTTAAAGCTCTTTTAAATGCTGGCTATCAGGTGCATGTCCTCGATAATCTCTCTACAGGAAATCGTTCGGCTGTGGATAGTCGTGCTAGCTTTAAACAACTGGATGTTTATGATGCTAGTGCCCTAAAAGCTTACTTAGAAGAAAATCAAATTGATGCTGTTCTGCATTGTGCAGGTGAAATTGTTGTGAGCGAAAGTATTGAAAACCCAAGCAAATACTTCACTGCTAATGTTGCTGGTATGAACCAAGTTCTCAAAGTCTTATCTGAAGTTGGCATTCAAAAAATCATGTTCTCTTCGACTGCTTCCCTCTATGGTAATAACTGTATTGACAAGCCAGCAACTGAAGATACCCTGCTCGACCCTGTCAACCCTTATGCAGAGACAAAACTGATGGGTGAACGAATGATTTACTGGATGGCCAATCGCTACGACTGGAAATATGTCATTTTCCGTTACTTTAATGTAGCTGGGGCTGAAATGGATGCTTCAAACGGTCTGCGTGTGAAAAATCCAACTCACATCATCCCTAACATCAACAAGACTGCATTGGGACAAAATGAGAGTCTAAAAATATTTGGAGATGACTACGATACACGTGACGGTTCATGTATTCGGGATTACATTCATGTCTTGGATCTTGCACAGGCCCATGTTAAAGGAATGAACTACCTCTTTCAAGGAAACAGTTCTTCTCAAATCTTTAACCTAGGAACTGAAAAAGGCTATACTGTCAAAGAAATCTTTAAAACTGCTGAAGAACTACTAAACCAAAAAATTCCACACGAAATTGTTGCTCGTCGTGCAGGTGATCCGGCTAGCGTCCTAGCAGATGCATCAAAAGCTAAACAATTTCTTAACTGGCAGGCTAGCTACTCCCTCGAAGATATTATTTTATCAGACTATCGTTGGCGAGTTAAAGAGGGTAAAAATATTTTAGAATAGAAAAACAGAGGAGAAAGCCTTTTTGCTCTCTCCTTGTTTTATTCATTAAATTGTCAGAAAATTTATTGACAGATTAAAGAAATCGTGTTACAGTAATATCCGCAGGTATCTTTCGATACCAAATCTACATGAAAGGACGGGGTATGAAACTTTCTCATTATTTAATTGGCTTACTTCTACTCCTAGTCTTTCTCTCTATTAGCATTGGAACCAGTGATTTTTCATGGGGAAAGCTTTTTGCTCTGGATCATGAAACTTGGCTTCTCTTTCAAGAGTCACGTCTTCCAAGGACGATTAGCATTCTCCTAACTGCCTCTAGTATGAGTATGGCAGGACTTCTCATGCAGACTATTACCCAAAATCAGTTTGCTGCTCCAAGCACAGTTGGGACCACTGAAGCCGCCAAACTAGGAATGGTACTGAGCCTCTTTGTTTTTCCTGCAGCTAGTCTGACCCAAAAGATGCTCTTTGCTTTTGTTTCCTCCATCTTATTTACCCTCTTCTTTCTGGCCTTTATGACTATTTTTACCGTAAAGGAAAGGTGGATGTTGCCCTTGATTGGGATCATCTATAGTGGGATTATCGGTTCTATCACAGAAGTTATCGCCTATAGGTTCAATTTGGTTCAGAGTATGACCGCTTGGACCCAGGGGTCGTTCTCCATGATTCAGACCCATCAGTATGAGTGGCTCTTCTTAGGCCTCATTATCCTGATTGCCGTTTGGAAATTGTCCCAAACCTTTACCATCATGAATCTAGGGAAAGAAACCAGCGAGAGTTTGGGGATTTCCTACTCCCTGCTTGAAAAACTGGCCCTCTTTCTGGTTGCGCTAACGACAAGTGTCACCATGATTACCGTGGGTGGCTTGCCATTTCTCGGGGTCATCGTTCCCAATCTGGTTCGCAAGCGCTATGGATATAATCTGAGCCAAACCAAGCTCATGGTCGCACTGGTCGGTGCCAATCTAGTTCTGGCCTGCGATATCTTATCTCGAGTCTTGATTCGACCCTATGAGCTGTCTGTCAGCCTCTTGCTAGGAATCATCGGTAGCCTCGTCTTTATCCTACTTCTATGGAGAGGGGGACGAAAAGATGCAGTCTAAAAGCAAACATAGCAAGCTCTTCTGGCTTCTCATTATTCTGGCCATCGGAGCTTGTCTCCTCTACTTTTGGCCTATCACCCAGCTGTCTGCCTTTGCTTGGAAGTTGCGTTCACAAAAGATAGTTGTTTATCTCTTGGTAGCTATCGCGACAGGGATTTCGACCATTAGTTTTCAAACCCTGACGGAAAATCGCTTCCTGACACCTAGTATTTTAGGAATTGAATCCTTCTATGTTCTACTACAAACCCTGCTACTAGTTTTTGAAAGCAAATTTCTTCAACTTGGGAAGTCTCCTATCTTAGAATTTCTAGTCTTGCTTCTGCTTCAATCCCTCTTCTTTCTCGTCCTACAAGGCTACTTGAAGACACTAATGAAACAAGACCTGGTCTTCATCCTGCTAATCTGTCTAGCCCTCGGAAGTCTCTTTCGGAATATCAGTACCTTCCTTCAGGTCCTGATGGATCCAAATGAATACGATAAACTGCAAAACAGTCTCTTTGCCTCCTTTCAGCATCTCAACATTTCCATCCTAGCCATCGGTTCTCTGATCATCCTTGCTTTGACAATCTTTTTCTTTCGAAAAGCAGTCATTCTGGATGTCTTGCACCTGCAAAGAGAAACGGCTCAGATACTGGGACTCGATGTTGAAAAAGAACAGAGAGAACTCCTCTGGGGCATCGTGCTTTTGACCTCAACGGCCACTGCCTTGGTAGGGCCTATAGCCTTCTTCGGCTTTATGCTGGCCAATCTTACCTACCTGATTGTCAAAGATTATCGACACAAGATGCTCTTTATCGTGGCTATTCTGATTGGATTTATTAGTTTGACCTTGGGACAAACCCTCATCGAACGAGTCTTTGCTCTGGAAATTCGCATCAGCATGATCATTGAGAGTGTGGGTGGCTTCTTATTCTTTATCTTACTATACAGGAGGGCGCGTCAGTGAAACTGGAAAACATTGACAAATCCATTCAAAAACAGGATATTTTGCAAGGTATTTCACTTGAAGTCAGTCCTCAGAAACTGACAGCCTTCATTGGTCCAAATGGTGCTGGAAAATCGACTCTCCTCTCCATCATGAGCAGACTGACCAAGAAGGATCATGGAATCCTCAGTATCAAAGGTCGTGAAATCGAGAGCTGGAATTCACAAGAACTGGCCAAAGAACTGACTATCCTAAAGCAGAAGATCAATTACCAAGCCAAATTGACCGTTGAAGAACTGGTCAGCTTTGGACGTTTTCCCTACAGTAGAGGACGTCTGAGAGCAGAAGACTGGGAAAAAATCCGAGAAACTCTGGACTATCTGGAACTGACCAACTTAAAAGACCGCTACATCGATAGCCTGTCTGGCGGACAGCTGCAACGTGTCTTTATCGCTATGGTCCTAGCCCAGGATACGGACTTTATCTTACTAGACGAACCGCTCAACAATCTCGATATCAAGCAAAGCGTCAGCATGATGCAGATTCTTCGGCGACTGGTGGAAGAACTCGGAAAGACCATTATCATTGTCCTTCACGATATCAACATGGCCAGCCAGTATGCAGATGAAATTGTCGCCTTCAAGGACGGTCAAGTCTTTAGCAAGGGAACGACTGCTCAAATCATGCAGGTTGACCTGCTTAGTCAACTCTATGAGATTCCCATCACGCTGGCGGATATCAATGGCAAAAAGATCTGCATCTATAGCTAGCAACTCAGAAACTCGAGTTAGAAGAAACTTTGTCTCTTAGTCAATAAAACCTAGAGACTCCCTAAATCGTTATCACATTTTAAAAAGGAGAAATCATGAAAACATCCCTTAAACTTTACCTCACTGCCCTAATAGCTAGTTTCTTGCTCCTACTTGGTGCATGTAGTACAAACACAAACTCAAGCACTAGTAAGTCGGAAACAAGCAGCTCTGCTCCAACAGAAGTGACTATTAAAAGCTCACTAGACGAAGTCAAACTTTCAAAAGTTCCTGAAAAAATTGTTACCTTTGACCTCGGTGCTGCGGATACTATTCGCGCTTTAGGTTTTGAAAAGAATATCGTGGGAATGCCTACAAAAACAGTACCAACCTATCTCAAAGACCTAGCTGGAAAAGTTAAAAATGTTGGTTCTATGGTTGAGCCAGACCTAGAAGCCCTTGCTGCTCTTGAACCAGACCTAATTATCGCTTCACCACGTACCCAAAAATTCGTAGATAAGTTCAACGAAATCGCTCCGACTGTTCTCTTCCAAGCAGGCAAAGATGACTACTGGACTTCTACCAAGACTAATATCGAATCCCTAGCAAGCGCCTTCAGCGAAACAGGTACACAGAAAGCCAAGGAAGAATTGGCCAAGCTTGACAAGAGCATTCAAGAAGTCGCAACTAAAAATGAAAGTTCTGACAAAAAAGCCCTTGCCATCCTCCTCAACGAGGGAAAAATGGCAGCCTTTGGTGCCCAATCTCGTTTCGCTTTCTTGTACCAAACCTTGAAATTCAAGCCAACAGATACTCAATTTGAAGACTCTCGCCACGGACAAGAAGTCAGCTTTGAAAGTGTCAAAGAAATCAATCCTGACATCCTTTTTGTCATCAACCGTACCCTTGCCATCGGTGGCGACAATTCTAGCAACGATGGCGTCCTAGAAAATGCCCTCATCGCTGAAACTCCTGCCGCTAAAAATGGTAAAATTATCCAACTCACACCAGACCTCTGGTATCTAAGTGGAGGCGGTCTTGAATCAACAAAACTCATGATTGAAGACGCACAAAAAGCCTTGAAATAAGCTACTTTAAACTCAATCACATCTTTACATGATAAAACGCATCCTATCAAGCTTTTTAAGACCTTATAGGATGCGTTTTTATCATTTTGAAACCTTTTGCCCAACCTCATTTTCCTTCTTGATTCCGTTTAAGAGAAAAGTGGTCTGGGACGGGGTCCTTACCTGTTTTCGACCAGGGATGACAACGTAAAATCCGAACCAAGCCCATCAAGACACCCTTAAAGCCATGTTTTTCAATAGCCTGAATCATGTAATTTGAACAAGTCGGCTCAAAGCGACAAGAGGGGGGAAAGACTGGCGAGATAAACCGTTGGTAAAAGCGCACAGGCGCTATTAAAATTCGTTTCATTATTTCTTAGTTACAGCCATGGTGTGTAGTTGGCTGATTTCTTTTTTGTTAAGACGGCGGGATTCACCTGGACGAAGACCCGTCAAGTCTAGATGTCCAAAACGTGTCCGCGACAACTTATCTACTTGAAGACCAACAGCTTCAAACATCTTTTTAACCTGGTGGTTACGCCCTTCATGGATGGTCAACTGCACTACTGAGCGATTTTTAACTGGATCCACTTTGAGAATTTCATAAACAGCTGGCTTGGTTTTCTTACCATCAATCTCAAGTCCACGGGTCAAGGGACGGAGATTGTCCTTATTGGCCACACCTTTAACACGCGCGACATAGACCTTGTCAATCTCATTACGGGGGTGAATCATCTCATCCGTAAAGTCTCCATCATTGGTCAAAATCAAAACACCTGATGTATCCCAGTCCAAACGTCCAACTGGGTAAATACGCTCTTTTACATTTGGCAAGAGATCCACAACCGTCTTACGACCCTTATCATCTGTCACACTGGAAATCACACCGCGTGGTTTGTTAAGCAGATAGTAGACCTTTTCTTCGTTGTAGATTGGTTGGCCTTCCACTTCGACCTTATCACCTGACTTAATGGTTGTTGCTAGTTCACGTACCACTTGGCCATTGACCGTCACCAAGCCTTGCTTGATCAACTCTTCTGCTTTTCTCCTACTGGCCACACCTGCGTGGGCAATATACTTATTGATTCTCATCTTCTTCTATCCTTTCACCAAATAATTGGCTTTCTTGAGCTTGAATCTCAAGCTCATCAATCACTGGTAATTCTTCCAAATGGTTTATTCCCATGTAATCTAGGAAATAATCCGTAGTCACATAGAGGTTGGGGCGACCCAACACTTCTTTTTTCCCGTCTTCTTTAATCAAGTCAAAAGCCTGCAACTTTGCCAAAGCCCCACTCGAGTTGACCCCACGAATGGCATCAATCTCTATCCGTGTGATGGGTTGCTTGTAGGCAACGATGGACAAGGTCTCAAGGGCAGCCCGAGACAAGCTCTGGTTAATAGGTGCCTTAGAATATTCCTTCAAAACCTCTGAAAACTGAGGCTTGGTCACCAATCTGTAGGCCGTCCCTGTCTCAATCAGAGCCAAACTGGAATCTGGGTCATTTTCATACTTCTGGGCTAATTTTTCTAAACTCTGTTGGATACCTGTCGATGGCAGAGAGAGGAGTTCAGCTAACTGGCGGACCCTAATCCCATCTTCACCCGCTACAAACAAGAGCGCTTCTATTTTTGCTAAAGTACTCATCTTTCCTCTCTATCAAGTCTAGCTTTGGGCCACTTGACTTTCTTCCTTCTTTTCCATGAGATAGATATCTCCGAAACTCTCCTCTTGCACAAGAATCAGCTCCTGGGTTTTGATTAACTCTAGGGTTGCCAAAAAAAGGGTAATGACCTCTTGGACATTCTGGGCTTCCTTGAACAAATCCTGTAAGCGCAACTGATCTCGTCCAACCAAGGACTCTTTTACGATAACCATCATATCCTCAATCTTATACTCATCCCGCAAGATAGTCGTGTGATTTTGTGCAAACTCCTCTTTTTTCTTGGCTAGGATATTTGAAAAAGCCAAAAAGAGGTCAATGGTCGTCTTGTCATGCACAAGCTCCGCATCTTCGTAAATCAACTCTGTCGGCGCTTTAGAATAATACTGGGCCCGTTCTTGGTGCTTGGCTTCCAAGTGCTCACCCAAGAGCTTGAACTTGCGGTATTCTTCGATTTGAGAGAGAAGATCCTGCTCTAGGTCATCCTCCAAGTCGGTCACTTCTGCTACCTTTGGAAGGAGTTTGCGGCTCTTGATCAGCATGAGCTGACTGGCCATAACCATGTACTCCCCCGTCACTTCCAGACGCATGGCCTGCAGGGTTGAGACATAGGCTAGATACTGTTCGATGACTTCCGTAATAGGCACATCGTAGATATCCATCTGGTACTTAGAAACCAGGTGCAAAAGCAAGTCCAGGTGCCCTTCAAAATCTTTTAATTTAATATCCATTATCTATATTTTTCTAAGGTCAGGACTGTTTTTAATCCTAATTTTTTTGCAATTTCGTACAAATCGACCTTCTTTTCAATTTGTCTTAGAATAAACTGTTCCCGCAAGGCTTGGGCTGATAAGGCCGGAAAACCTTTCTCCTTGACAAAGGATTCTAGCTGACGAAAGGCCCACTGACGAGAATAGGCTTTCCCTGCCCTTTCAAAGAGATAGGTCTGGCCCATCAAGGGTTCCAATTCTGAAAGCAAGGTTGTGGGAATGGTGACAATCCTCTGTTGGGAAGCCTTCTGGATTCTCAACACTTGAAAGTCCAGATTGATATCCGCAACCTTTAGAGCTAAAATCTCACTTGGCAAGAGTCCTATTTCCAAAATCAGGAGAGCTAGTAACCGTCCCTCTGGATAGTCGCTTTCCTGCCAAAAAGAGTCTAGCTCTAACAGCTCTGGCTTCTTGGTCTTCTTTTCAGCTTGTTTAGCTAATTCCAAACGATAAAAGCTGTCCACCTCTCCTTTTTGATAGAGAAAGTAGAGAAATTGGTTACAGGCTGACATCTTTCGCTTCTGGGCGCTGATTTTTAGATTGGCTAGCTGGGCTTGGTAAATCTTGAGACTGGTCTCAGAAATCCGCTCGCCCACAATGTCTAAAAATTGCTCCAGATCATACTTATAAGATTGCTTAGAATTAGTAGATAAGCCTTGCTTTTCCTCTAAAAAGGCTGAAATCCTGTCTCTCATTTGCATCGAATTTCATATTCCTTACTAAAGTCATGCAAGAGGGCATTGACAGCCTTGAGGATAGATTTACGCGTGATAATCCCTTGGAAAATACCTTCTGCGTCCACAACCGGTAAGAAGGACTCATCTACCAGCTTGTGCAAGACCTCCGTAATGGTAAAATCAGGCGAGACGACCGCTACGTCCGTTTTCGTCATATGAACGATATCCGTATCTGCCATGATTTCTTGACTCAAGTCATGCTCCATCTGATAAGCCATAATATCTCTGAGCCCAATCGTCCCAACAAACTGTTTTTCATCTGTTACAACAGGAACACGGGTATAGGTCATCTGACTGAGCAAGAGGGTCGCATGATCCGCATTGTGGGTATCAATCAACACAGCTAGATTTTCAGCAGGGGTCAAAAAAGTTTCCTCTTGCCCCAACAAGAAAGTCTCAAACTCCTTGGCAATCATCGGCTAAACTCCTTGGACAAGCCTGGATACACCTCATGGTCTCGTGTCAAAAAGTCGACTTTGAAGTAACTATCATCAATCTCCACACGAGCATAGAGACATTCTCTGATGGTCCCACGTGGTTGACTGATAGAACCTGGATTTAGAAAGAGGGTCTTGCCTTCCATCCAAGCACTTGGCACATGCAAGTGACCATAAAGACAGATATCGGCCTCTTCTTCCTGAGCCCAGTAGTCCAACTTTTGAAAGTTGAAATTGATGTCAAACAAGTGACCATGGGTTTGGATAATCTTGGTCGAACCAAGCTCAGTCACCAAACGTTCTGGGTAGCCGGCGTAGAAGTCCATGTTCCCTTTAACAACACGGATGCCTTCCCAAAGGGGAGAATCAGGACGCAGTTCAGAATCGCCGTTATGAAAAACGGCGTCAACTTTGCCCACATAGCGATCACGGATTTCTTCCACAATCAAGCTATCGCCATGGGAATCGCTCATTACAATGATGGTTTGCTTTGCCATGATGGAAATACCTCCAAAAGTTTCTTAACGGCTAAGGCACGGTGAGATTGACTATTTTTTTCTTCAAGGGTTAATTCAGCTGAGGACTTGCCTGTCTCTCCTACAAGGAAGAGAGGGTCATAGCCGAAGCCATTTTCACCCTTAGGTTCAAAGTTAATGTAGCCAGGCCAGTCTGCTTCAACAACCAAGCTTTCCTTGTTTGGGCTGGCTACGACTAGGGTTGTATGGAATTGAGCCGAGCGGTCCTTGAGTTCAAAGACCATGGCCAATTCGTGCAAAAGTTTAGCATTGTTTTCACGGTCAGTTGCTCCCACACCTGCAAAACGAGCTGACCAGACACCTGGCAAGCCACCAAGGACATCAACTTTCAGTCCAGAATCATCTGCCAGAACCATCTTGCCCGTTAATTGAGAAATAGTTTCTGCCTTGAGGCGGGCATTTTCTTCAAAGGTCATGCCTGTTTCTGCTACTTCAGGTAGGTCAGGATAGTCATTGAGATTTTCCACATCGTAGCCTAGCTTGTCAAAGATTGCTCGAAATTCCTTGGTCTTGCCTTCGTTACGAGTCGCAATCAACAAGGTTTCTCTGACCTTGTTTGTCTCAAAGAAATCATGAACATTGACCCCTTCTTTGGGCAATTCCACATACAAGAGTTGGCCATTTTCAACCAAAAGCAAAGCTCCCTGACGTTGGATGACTTCTAGATTGCGACCTGCTTCTTGGTTTAGTATATCTACCACAAAAGACAATAAACGGTAGCGAGAACCATAGCGTAAAACAGTAACTGAAATCGGGAAACCTCGTTCCTCGTCTCGAAAGATTTTGGCCAATCCAACCAGAGGGAAATCCAAGTCTTCATCAGTCAACGTCCGGACGCCACCAAAAATACTATAGGACCCGACATACCAGTCCTGGTCATCCTTGTATTCATAAATTTTATTTGTCATAATTCTACATGCTCCACATGAATCTCTTTTTCCAGCCATTCTTCACCAATTTGTGCAAAACTTTGGCTGCTGGCTGTTGTGTAAAAACGGTGATGGAGTGGTCCAGCATCGCGACCACGATTGATTTCAAAATAATTAAGTAAGACTGAGATATCTCGTACGCACTCTGCTCCACTATCGATAAGCTGAACCTTGGGCCCCATAACATTTTGAATAATAGGTCTGAGGAGTGGATAATGGGTACAGCCCAAAATCAGGCTATCCACCTTTCCAACCAAGGGGCGCAGGGTTTCATAAACCACTTTCTTGGTGACACTGGTTGACAGGGCACCTGACTCCACCAAGGGGGCAAACTTGGGACAGGCCAAACTCTCCACCTGTAAGTCTGGATCCAGATCATGGATTTTCTGACGGTAGATGTCTGATTGGACCGTCATGGGCGTTCCAATGACCCCGATTTTCCCACCTTGGCTGGACTTGATGGCTGCCGAAGCTCCTGGCAAAATCACACCCAGGACAGGAATGTCTAGTTGAGCCTTGATTTCTTCCCAGACGACCGCAGTCGCAGTGTTACAAGCAATGACAATCATCTTGACATCCTTGGTCAAGAGAAAGTTGACCAACTGCCAAGTATATTCACGAATTTGCTCAGCAGGACGGGGACCATAGGGCGCCCGTGCCGAATCTCCAATATAGACGATTTCTTCATGGGGAAGCTGGCGCATGAGCTCCCGCACAACGGTCAAGCCCCCGACACCCGAATCCAAAAAACCAATTGGTCGATTATCCATACAGTCTTCTTTCTAGTCTTTTTTCTGATTGATAGTTCATTATGATTATTGATCCTTATGAACTGAATGACAGCCTAATCAACAACTATCTCTCTTAATCATAATCAAATATCAATAGAATGCAAGGAAAAAGTCTCATCCCTAAACCATAGCCAACATAGTGAGAAGTCTGGAACTTTCATCCCAGACTTTTCCTTATTTATTTTTTCTTTTTATTGTTAGCAAGGGCTGCCTTTTGTTGGCGGATGATTTGGTGGTAAACTTGTTGTACCTTAGCTTCGCTTGGTTTTTGACCATTTGCACTCAAAAGAGTACGAACTGCTTCAGCATTCAAACGTGGGTTGTCAGCGAATTCTTTTTCAATTTGCTTACGAACCAAGTACATTCCTCCAAGAGCTCCTCCTAGAAAAGCTAGCACAATCAATACAATTGCTAAAAGTAAATCCATCATTTTTCTCCTGTTTCTTTTTGAGTCTCTTTCATTATACCACAAACTAGCCACCCTGACCAGTTTGTTCTACACTTTCAGGGAGGGAATAGACAGCAAAAAGAACCCTGCTTTTCTGAAAAAGAGGGCTCCTTGCTAAGTTTAATTTACATAAATAGCTAGTGTAAGAAATAAAAGACTGAAACACTAGATTTCAGCCTTTTTCTTTATCCCAAAACCAATTCATCACTGACTAGACTTTGGCCACTATTTTTCTGGAAGAGATGCATAAGGTCTTCAACTGTCAGATGCTTCTTCTCTTCTCCCTTGACATCCACCACTATCTTACCCTGATAGAGCATAATGAGACGATTTCCGTACTCAATAGCATGGTTCATATCGTGGGTAATCATCAAAGTCGTCAACTGATGGTGTTCCACAATCTTTTGCGTCAAATCCATCACCATTTGACTGGTTTTCGGGTCAAGTGCCGCAGTATGTTCATCCAAAAGCAAAAGTTTGGGTTTCACCAGAGCTGCCATGACTAGGGTCAAAGCCTGTCTTTGTCCTCCTGAGAGGTATTGAGTATCTACTTTTAAGCGGTTTTCAAGACCAATATTCAACTCCTTCAAGGCCTCTTGGAACTGGATTCTATCCTTCTCCTTCACGCCCCAACCAAGCCCTCTCTTTTGCCCACGTCTCAAGGCAATAGCCATATTCTCCTCAATCGTCAAACGAGAAGCTGTTCCCATCTTAGGATCTTGAAAAACACGGGCTATATCCTTGGCTCTCTTTCTTACACTCAGATTTTTAATGGATTTGCCTGCCAATAAAAGGTCCCCTTCATCCACCGATAGATTGCCAGCCAAGATATTCATCAAAGTGGATTTCCCTGCCCCATTTCCACCAATCACAGAGATAAAATCTCCCTCTTCAACCTCTAAATCTAATCCTTTGAGGACATGGTTCTCATTGACCGTCCCTGCTTCAAATGTTTTGTGAATATTTTCAAGCGTTAACAAACTTGCCATAACTTTCTCCTCCTATTCATTTCTCAATTTCAGACCACGAATCTTTAATCTCTTTTGCAATTCTGGTGCAAATAAAACTAAGGCTAACAAGATTGCATTAAAGAGACGAACTAGATTTTGATCTAGATTTGGAATTTCATAGATATTTAAAATAATCAAACGGTATACAATAGCACCGATTCCGATGGATAACAAGCGGCCTCCAATGGTCAAGTCGTGTATCAATACTTCCGCAATAATCACTGCACTCAAACCAACAACAATGGTTCCTGTCCCAGAAGTCACATCTGAAAATCCATCATTTTGGGCGAACAAGGAACCACATAGGGCAATCAAGCCGTTTGAAATCATGTAACCAACAATCTTCATGGTGTCTACATTGACCCCATTGGCCTCACTCATCGGAATATTGTCCCCAGTCGAACGCAAGACCAAGCCAATCTCTGTTTTCATCAAAAGAGTCAAGACCAAACAAACAAGTAAGAGACAGGCTAAACTGAATGAGAAAACAGCTTCTTCATTTGTCAGTCCCAAGCTCGCCAACTGTTTAAAGACAGTTGAAGAATCTCCCAAGGAAAGATTGGGCACACTTCCCATGATTTTAATATTGATCGAATAAAGCCCTGTCAAGGTCACAATCCCTGTCAAGAGAGCTGGGATTTTCATCTTGGTGTGGAGCATTCCTGATACAAGACCTGCTACCATACCTGCCAGCAAAGCAAGTAAGGTCGCAATCCAAGGATTTGTCCCTGCCTGTATCTGAGATACGACGACAGCTGCACCCAGAGGAAAGGCTCCTTCAGCAGTCATATCCGCAATATCCAAAATACGGAAAGTCAAGTAGACCCCAATCGCCATAATCGACCACAACAAACCTTCTGATAAACTAGATAATACAAAATTCATCTTAAACCTCCTTATTCCTTGCCTTCTAACTTACTAATATCAATTCCTAATGCATCTGCCATTTCTTGATTGGTATGCAATTCCAGTTTTTCAGGCAACTCAACTGCTATATTTTCTGGCTTCTCACCTTTTAAGACACGAATCAACATACGGGCTGTCTGCCGTCCCAATTCTTCATAATTGGTTCCGTAGTTATACAAGCCACCAACAGCAATCATTTCTGTTGAACCACCAAATACTGGAACCTTGTGTTTAATAGAAACCTGCTTGACTGTTTCCATGGTTGATGAAATGATATTGTCCGTTGGTACAAAAACCATATCCACTTCTGCCATCAAGCTCTCTGCTGCCGCCTTGACGTTGTTACTGTCCAAGATTGTTTTTTCAACAACGGTAAAGCCTTTTTCTTCCAGAAGTCGCTTAGCTTCATCCTTTTGGACAACTGAGTTTGGCTCGCTCTGAGTATAGAGGATTCCAATTGTTTTAGCCTTTGGCAACACTTTCTTTATCAAATTGATTTGGGTTGAAATGGCATCTGATGACTGATCACTTGTCCCAGTTACATTGCCCCCAGGATGTTCTCTTGACTCAACCAACTTGGCACTGACAGGATCTGTTACCGCTGAAAAGATAACAGGTGTCGTTTGTGTTGTATTGGCCAAGCTCTGAGCAGAAGGCGTTGCGATAGCTAGAACGACATCACTAGATTCTGCTAGTTGCTGGGAAATCGTTTTTAGATTTCTTTGTTCTCCCTGTGCATTTTGCAAATCAATCTCGATATTTTTCCCCTCAACATAGCCTTGCTTGGCCAACTCATCCACAAAACCTTCTCTAGTAGCGTCTAGGGACTGGTGGGTAATAAACTGCGAAATACCGATACGAAAAACATCTTTTTTCTTGTCTGCCTTCAACTGATGCAAACTGATCAGAGAAGTCAAGAGGATCCCCACTACCAAGAGGGGTGCTAGTAATTTTCGAACAACTTTCATAATGAAACTCCTTCTCAGAAAAGATAATACTCAATGAAAATCAAAGAGCAAACTAGGAAACTAGCCGCAGGCTGTACTTGAGTACGGCAAGGCGACGTTGACGTGGTTTGAATTTGATTTTCGAAGAGTATAAAACAAAAAACCGCCTAGATAATACCTAAACGGATGCTTGAAATAATCTAACAAGTTACAACTTAGCTAGTCCATTTAGATATTCATCTATATGGACCACAATCAAAAATCTTAGCCACATAGATACAAACAAATTGCTTGAACTGTTTGCATCCATGGTGACATGTCTACAAACACTATCTAAAGTAGCTAAAGTAAAAGTTTTGATTCATTGTTACAGCTTGTCTTTTATTCATTTCTTTTTCTGCTTTCTTTTTTGATGTTTCCTATCTTACCACCTTTTTCATCAGCTGTCAAGAATATTTCAGAATTTTTTAAAATTTTTCGAAAATTCTTTCAAAGTTTTTTTCAAATCAGTCCAACAAAAAAGGTTTATAATTTCCATAAGAATTGACATGGAAATTATAAAACCATTATTAGTTTAATCCTTGTTTGTATCGCGCCAATTCGGCTTGGTTAGCCCAAACATAGTGACCTGGACGGATTTCAACCATGGATGGTTTATCAGTCTCATAGTCGTGTTGACTTGGGTCGTAAACCTTCAAGATCTTCTTGCGTTCCAAGATTGGGTCTGGAATTGGTACCGCTGAAAGCAAGGCTTGAGTATATGGGTGAATTGGATTGTTAAACAATTCTTCTGTTTCTGCAACCTCTACAATAACACCCTTGTAAATAACTGCGATACGATCTGAAATAAAGCGAACGACCGACAAGTCATGGGCGATAAAGAGGTAGGTCAAACCGAGCTCTTTTTGGAATTTTTTGAGCAAGTTCAAGACTTGGGCACGCACAGAAACGTCCAAGGCTGAAATGGGCTCATCCGCAATAACAAAATCTGGTTGCATGACCAAGGCACGGGCAATACCGATACGTTGACGTTGACCACCTGAAAACTCATGAGGATAACGAGTCAAGTGCTCAGCAAGAAGCCCCACTTCACGGATAATATTTTTAACTTTCTCTTTACGTTCTTCTTCATCCTTAAATAGGCGGTGATTGTAAAGACCTTCAGAAATAATATAATCAACAGTAGCACGTTCATTCAAACTTGCTGCAGGGTCTTGGAAAATCATCTGGATACGACGAATCAATTCCGCAGCTTGTTCACGCGATTTCTTACCATTAATCTTTTGACCGTCAAAAATGATATCACCATTACTTGTGTCATTTAGACCGATGATAGCACGACCAATAGTTGTTTTTCCACTTCCTGACTCACCTACAAGCGAGAAGGTTTCTCCCTTGTTGATAAAGAAGTTGGCATTTTTGACCGCGACAAACTTCTTACTTCCTTCACCGAAGGAAATTTCTAAATCTTTGATTTCTACTAATTTTTCAGACATTTCCTTCCTCCTAGTCTGCCAGATGGGCAAATCCCATTTTTTCACGGATCTTATCGTGGAGATTTGCAATCACAGCTGGTTTTTCTACTTTTGGAGCATCCTCATGAAGAAGCCAAGTTTTAGCCCAATGTGTCTCTGATACTGAGAATTGAGGAGCTTTTTGTTCGAAGTCAATTTGCATTGCATAGTCTGAACGCAAGGCAAAGGCATCCCCTTTCAGATCAGTATAAAGTGACGGAGGTGTTCCTGGGATTGAGTAAAGATCCCCTTTATCATCAGCAAGCTGAGGCAAGCTAGACAAGAGACTCCATGTATATGGATGGCGAGGGTCATAGAAGACTTCCTCAACAGTTCCATATTCAACGATTTCTCCTGCATACATAACCGCTACCTTATCCGCAATACTTGCTACCACACCAAGGTCGTGAGTGATAAAGATTGTTGTGAAATGGTACTCGTTTTGTAATGATTTCAGCAAATCAATAATTTGTGCTTGAATGGTCACATCCAAGGCTGTCGTTGGCTCATCACAAATCAAGACATCAGGTCGGCAGGCAAGGGCAATAGCAATAACGATACGTTGACGCATTCCTCCAGAATATTGGAATGGGTATTCATCAAAACGTCTATCTGCATCTGGAATCCCAACCTTATTCATGTAGTCAATAGCCAATTCTTTTGCTTCCTTGGCTGTTTTCCCTTGGTGTTTTACAATAACTTCTGTAATCTGACTACCAATTGTTTTAATTGGGTCCAAACTAGTCATTGGATCCTGGAAGATAGTCGCAATCTTAGCACCACGAATTTGTTCCCAATCCTTGTGAGAAGACAAGGCGGTCAAATCCTGACCACGGTAGTCAATGCTACCTTGAGCAATACGACCATTTTCTTCAAGCATACCTGTAAAGGTCTTTGTCAAAACAGATTTACCTGATCCTGACTCACCTACCAAGGCCAACACTTCTCCCTCAACTAGTTCAAGGGAAACGCCGCGAATGGCTGTCAATACTTTGTCACGAACGTCAAATTCCACGACAATATCGCGAGCAGTCAAAATTACATTTTTTTCTTTTGTCATTTCTACTCCTATCTATGTGTACGTGGATCACTAGCATCCGCTAAGTTTTGACCAACTACGAAAAGGGACAAGGATACCAAGACAAGAGTTGTCAATGGAATCCAGAACAAGTAAGCATTGGTTGTTACGTTTTGTGAATAATCCGAAATCAAACGACCCAAACTTGGCACAGTAATCGGTAATCCAAGACCGAAGAATGACAAGAAGGCTTCGTATGAGATAAAGCTTGGAAGCATTTGAGTCATCGTTGTCACAATAACAGATACCAATTGTGGCATGATATTTTTGGCAACAATCTTCAAGGTCGGTGTTCCCAAAGTACGTGACGCCAAGTTGTATTCCAAGTCACGATAACGTAAGATTTGCACACGAATCATGAAGGCAATTCCGATCCATGTTGTCACACTCATGGCAAAAATCAGATTCCAGAATCCAGCTCCGATTGAGTAAGTCAAGACAATGACAATCAAAAGAGATGGGATGTTTGAGATGACGTTGTAAACTTCCATCATGACACGGTCAACTGATTTTGAAATTCCCCAAATACCGCCGACAAAGACACCGATAACCAAGTTAATCACTGTTGCAATCACAGAAATGAGGATAGAGTTACGAGCTCCGAACCAGACACCGTCAAAGAGAGATTTACCGTTACTGTCAGTACCGAACCAATGCTCTGCATTTGGCTTGATATAACGAGCACTAAAGTCGTTTACCTTGCTGACATCATTGAAATCAAACTTAGAAAACATTGGGTAGATGAAACTCATCAAAATGATGGCTACCAAGATTCCCAACATGACTACAGTTGATTTTTTCTTCATAAATTGTCTAAACACTGAACCCCAGTATGAATAAGCTGGTGCATCAATGGCTTCAGAGGCAAAATCGTCACGTTTTACGAACTGAAATTTTTCTTTATCGATTGTAGACATTATTTGCCTCCTTTCTCAGTCAATTTAATACGTGGGTCAATAATAGTCATCCAAATATCTCCCAAAAGAAGTGAGAAGATAGAAATACATGTAAAGATGAAGACAAGACCTACGACCATAGAGTTATTAGATGCTTTTACAGAGTCAATCAACATTTTACCCATACCTGGGAAGGCGAAGACTGTTTCAGTAAGAGTTGCACCACCGATAACCCCGATAACGGCACCAGGAATTCCTGAAACCAGAGGAACCATGGCATTTTTAAAGATGTGTTTGTTTGAAATTTCTTTTTCAGACAAACCTTTTGCACGAGCAAAACGTACAAAATCTTGTGATTGCAAGTCAATCATGTAACGACGAATCCAAATAGCTGTACCAGGAGCCCCCAACAAACCAAGGATAACTGCTGGTAAAACGTAAGAACGCCAATCTCCAGCACCCAAGATAGGGAATGAATCTGGCAAGCCGATTGAAGAACCAGCCAAACGAACGATATAAACCAAGGCAATTGTTGGAAGAGCCATCAAGAAAGTCAAAGCCCCTGTTGAGAAGCTATCAATCCAAGTGTTCTTGAAGCGAGCCATAGCTGAACCAAGCGGCACGGCAATCGCATAAGAAATCACCAAACCAATCAATCCTACAACAGCAGAGCTGGCAATCATTGAAGGATATTGGTAGTTGCTTTCAGTTGCAGTATATGGGTCATCTTTCCCATAGTTAGCTACTTCACGAGAATCAGCCTGACTAGGAGATTTGTAGGTTCTTGAGTAAATATTTACAGAAGAAGTTTTCTTACCTGTTGGGAACTGAACTTGAGCAGTTTTTGTTTGCCCTTGCCCCTGAGTAATAACCTGTAAAACAGGGCTATTAGCATAGGTTGGATAAGAGTCACCTAAATTAATGTTCACAAAGTTTTGATGCACAAATGGGAACTGACTGTTGAAGTATAAGAGATATTTGTGTTTAGTTCCTGAACCAACCAATGACCATCCGATAGCTGGATCGTTTTCGAAACGAAGGTAACGTTTCAAGTCTGGATTCTCAGGGTCTTGGATTTTATTAGTATGGTCAATGTCAATCAAGTTAGCATAGAAGTGAAAAACACGTTCAAAAATTGGGATTTCACGAGTAGCGTAGAATTGGCCACTTTCAGTAAATTCTCCCAGGGTCCAACCATGACCGATTTGTTTGATGTATTTTTCATAGATAGCCTTGTTGGTGTCATTAGCTTCAACTGTTACAGAGGCATCCATCTGGCTAGCTTTTTCTTGCAACTCTTTGGTATCGTAGTACTCGATATAACCCATACGCTCATAAACGGTATTTTCATAGTTATCACGTTTATCAGCAGTTGTCGCAATCTTGTTATAGTTGGTATCCTGTTTGAAAATCAATTTTCGAGGAACCATTGTATAGATAATCGTGTAGGTCAAGGTTGTTACTAAGAAGATAGAAACCAAGGACCGCAAAACACGCATAAAAATATATTTTTTCATATCATTTCCTTTAAAAATCCCAAAAGAACCTTCTCCTCATGGAGAGAAAGTTCTATTGAAAATTATTTACTTCACATGACTTGCCAATTCTTTTTGAGCTTTCTCGTTTGACTCAGCCTTTTCTTTCAACCATTTTTCACGAGCTTTTTCATACTCTTCTTTGGTGATTGCTTTTTCACCAACTTCAGTATACTTCAAGTATCCTGCATTTTCACCTTTAAGACCAGCTACAGAATATGAAGAGCTAAATGGTAGAACCTTTGAAACAAATGAAACGGCTGTTTCTTTAGGAGAAGCCATTACTGGAATTGTCAAAGCATTATCACTCAACCAAGCTTGTGCTACTGCGTACTTTTCATAACGTTTTTGAACGTCTTGGTTTTCACTGTTTGCGTCATCAAGTAATTTTCCATAGTCAGCTAAACCAAGTTTGCTTACTACTGATGCATCTGTGTTTTGGTCAATACCAAGGTAAAGACGAGTACTTCCTCCCTTAAGGACGAACTGATCCAAGAAAGTAGAAGGATCTTGATAGTCAGGGTTCCATCCTAGCAAGGTATGGATATCCCAGTCTTGCTCTTTAGCTGTTGGAGCACTAAATGAAATTGGTAAAGCTTCTGCTTGAGTCATTTGTTGCAAGTCTACAACAACATTATCTGAACCCAATACTTTTTCAATTGATTGCTTCAATGATTGCACACGGTTTACAACCGCTGTTGATTCTTGGATAACCAAGGCATCCAAATGGATTGGGAATTCAACACCTTCAGCTTGTAGGCTTGATTTAGCTTTAGCAAAGACTTCTTTCGCTTTTTCTTCATTGTAAAGGCCATTTTGAGAATCTGCTAGAGATACGTTTGACCAAGTAGAAGAATTTGTCTTAGCCAAGCTATCTTGTACCAATTCACCAAATGTTTTCTTACCAACTTGAAGATTATAAGGTGCGAATGTATTACGGATGGCTACTGCAGCTCCATCAGTACCATTTGTTTGAGCTGAATAAGAACTGCGATCTACCGCAAAGTTCAAGGCTTGACGGAATTCCTTGTTTAGCAAGGCTTTCTTAGTAGATGTCTTTTGGGCATCACTTGTCTTAGCAGTGTGGTTATAAGTTGTACGGCCATAGTTCAAGCTGACAGTTGCAACACCCGCACCTGGTTCATTAAAGTAAATGTTATCTTTGAAGTCAGCTGCATATTTTTCATATGTAGAACTTGTAGGGAAGATACGAGCCTTGCTATATTGACCATCAGAAAAACCTTTGGCAATTACATCTTGATCCTTACCATCCCAGAAAGTGAACTTAACGTTCTCAATTTTTACATTTTCTTTGTCCCAGTAAGCATCATTTTTAGCCATCTCGATAGATGATTTAGGAGTTACAGCCTTCAAGACAAATGGACCGTTATAAAGAATAGAGTTAGCATCTGTTGGAGAACCAAAACCTTCCCCTTTTGAAGCTAAGAATTCTTCATTAACTGGCATCAAAACACCACTAGTTGTCTTGTCATTCCAGAAAGTTTCTGGCTGGTTCAAAGTATATTCTAGTGTTTGGTCATCAAGTGCTTTTACTCCGACGGTTGAAAAATCGCTTGTTTCACCCTTGATATAGGCTTCTAATCCCTTAATAGAAGAGCTAACGATTGAAAGTTCTTTTGATTTTCCATCTACCGCATGTTTCAAACCAGTAACGAAGTCTTTAGCAGTGACAGGAGCGTACTCTTCTCCCTCTGCTGTCACCCATTTAGCATCCTTACGGATTTTATAGGTATACGTCAAACCATCTTTTGAAACTGTCCATGATTCAGCAATAGAAGGAACCAGATTACCATATTTATCGTTAGCCAACAAACCATCTACAGCATTTGTTGTGATGAATGATGTTGAATCGATATTGCTGACGATATAATCCAAGGTTTCTGGATCTGTTTGATAAACATATTGGTAATCTTTTGCTAGTTTCGCATTATTTGAACTAGTGTTTGAACACGCAGCTAGAACTCCTGACGCTAATAAGGTAGCTCCTGCTACAGCAAGCACTTGACTTTTTTTCATTTCTTCACTCCTCGTAATAAAGTATAGGTCATCATCAATTATATCATAGATTTCAAGAAAAGTAAACGAATTTTCAGAATATTTAGGCTTATTCATACAAAAAATCTGAAAAAACTATTGACTGAGAATGATTTTCAAGGTATAATAATAAACGTTAAGGCGGTATAGCCAAGTGGTAAGGCACGGCTCTGCAAAAGCTTGATCGTCGGTTCAAATCCGTCTACCGCCTTTCAATGCCGAATTTATCGGAATTTATCAAGACAAAAAGCCCGTAAAATGGGGCTTTTTTATTTTTTCTTCGGATAAATACATATAACTTACAAAAATTTTTGAAGCGCATTTGAGTCAGACTTCTTTTTAGGAGACAATCTTTTGAAATCAACTGAAAAAAGCTTTGTCACGCCTGGTGACAAAAGCCTCTAGTTTACTCTGTTTCTTCTTCTATTTCAACTTCGGTAATTTGGACTTTTACCTTGGTAACACGTCCATTTTTCACTTTATCATTGGTTAGGATAAGCTGTTTGTTTTGGCTGACTAATTCATAACTGAGTTTCTCAGTCGTTGGAATGGTCCCAACTCCTGTCAAATAATAACCAGCGATGGTATCAACGTCATCACTTTCCAGTTCAACATCAAAGTAGTCATTAAAAGCATTGAGATTCATGGTACCTTGAACGATATAAGTATCTTCTCCAATCTTATGGACTTCGATTTCAGCCTTATCTGTTTCGTCATCGATTTCCCCAACGATTTCCTCTAAGAGGTCTTCCAGGGTCACCAAACCAGCCATCCCACCGTATTCATCTAGCAAGATTGCCATTTGTCTTTGAGTATTGCGCAATTCTTTTAGCAAGTCATCCACAAAAATAGTTTCAGGAACAAAGAGTGGATCTTGTAAAATTTTCTTCCAAACAATATTGTCAAAACCGTCTACAAAGGCTGCCTTAAGAAGACTCTTGGTATGAATCAAACCGATTACATTATCCTTGTCTCCATCATAGACAGGGATACGAGAATAATTTTGTTTTAAAATACTTTGGATGATGGTTTGACTATCATCCTGAATATCCACCATAAAGGCATCCGTTCGAGGAACCATGACTTCTCTGGCCATTAATTCGTCCAGTGAAAAGATTCCTTGTAACATTTCAATTTCGTCAGCATCTAGTGTTTCTTCACTATTTGTCAGCATGTACTCAATTTCATCACGGGTCATTTTTTCATCAGCATCGTCAAAGGTCATAGGAGTCAAGCGACTCAAGAGATTGGTAGATGCAGACAAGAGCCAAACAAAGGGACTAACTAGTTTCCCCAGCCCAATGATAACTGGCGCTGTACGAATCGCCAAGGCATCCTTTAGATTAAGAGCGATTCTCTTAGGATACAATTCCCCAAAAACGATGGAAATATAAGTCAAAAATGCTAAAGACAGAAAACTTGCAACGGCATAAGCCGTTTCACCATTTCCAAGCCAAGATGCAATTTCTCGTCCCAGAGTGTCTGCCAAACTCGCCCCTGATAAGATCGTAATTAGGGTAATCCCTACTTGAATGGTTGATAAAAAGTGGTTAGGATTTTCTAGTACCTTCAGCAGACGGATATAGCGTCTATCTCCTTCTTCTGCCTTTTGTTCAACCCGCGCACGGTTAAGAGAAACCATGGCCATTTCTGTGGCTGAGAAAAAGGCATTTAACACCGTCAAGATAAACAATAAAACAAATTGTAGCAACAAATTCTGACTACTTGGGTCTTCCATAGTTCTTCTCCTAAAATAGTATCTTATCCTTTATTATATCACAAAATTTAATCCAGTACATATTATTTTTTCTCAGTGTCTATTCTAGTTCTACTTAAATTGTCCAAAAAAGAACTCCTACATCTTCAAGTGACATGGGAGTTTATCTCATCTTTTACTGAGTTACAGTTACTTCTCCAGTTCGGTAATCCAGTTGAAGTCCCTTTTGAACATTGGGAACTAGGACATTGAATTCCAATTCTCCGTCTGAAGACTTGGCTTCAATCTGTGAAGCTGAAGGAACTAAATCCTCGTTTGAAGCATAATAAAGAGTTACACGGTAACGGACACGCTTGTTTTTATCCAAGGCCTTACGTACCATGCTTTCATAGTAGTTTTGACCAGTCGAATCCTCGGCTTGAGCCTGATTTGCCCAGGCTGTCTGAACAGCAATGTTTTTAGGATTGCTTGTTGAGGCATCAAAACCATCCAAACCACCGATTAAGGCATAGCCTAACAAGTGACCTCTATCGACTGCATGGGTATAAGAGCCCTTTAGATTCTTAACCTGATGCCAACCTGGAGGAGTCCATGAAGTCGAACCGTTTCCAGTTTCTTCACGATTCTTGTACTGGCGAGTAGCCTTAGACAAAAGTGCATTAGCTACGGTTGGTACCGTTTCCTTGCCCACTGTCTTTGTTTTATTATCAGCGTAGGGCTTACTTGAAACCTTGGCATCTAGATTTGTTTTATTGCCATTGACGATAAAAGCACCTGAGCCATTCCACTCCAGACTCCCTTTTATTTGGCTTTTGACTGCATCTGTTAAGACACTTTCTGCCAATTCTTGACTAGGAGCTTCAGACGCTTGTTTTTTCTGACTAAGCTTGGTTTTGGGACTGTTAGCTGTCGACTGCATCTGCTTGATATAATAGCTCCCTGCAGACAAAAGCAATAATACTAACAGTCCGATTAGTGTCTGTCTTGTTTTTTTGTTCATATTTCTCCTTATCTTTAAAAAAGGCTGGTTTTCCAGCCTAATTTCCTGTAAATTTATGAATCAATTCCTGCCATTTTGCTGGAGACAGGATAGCCCATGGATCTTGACCCTTGCCCAAGATTCCATAGCCTACCATTAGACCGATTCCTAGGGCTAGTGCACCTAAAATCAGTACCAGAATGACTAAAAGTAAACGCTTGACTACGTAGCTTGATTTCTTATTCATCTTCATCACTTGCCTCAATCCGCTGAATCTTAGCACCTAGCTGCGCCAACTTCTCATGGAAACGGTAGTAACCTCTATCCAAGTGAACCAATTTACCAACTACAGTTTCTCCTTGTGCTACCAAACCTGTCAAAATTAAGGCAGCACTGGCACGAAGGTCAGTTGAAAGAACTTCCGCCCCCTGCAAAGGTTGACCACCAACAATACGAGCTGTATCACGGATAATCTCAGAGTGCAAGCCCATGCGACGCATTTCTTCTAGATGTTGGAAACGATTTTCGAAAACTGTCTCCACCATAGTTGATTCGCCTTTTGCGACGGTCATCAAGGCTGTAAATTGAGCCTGCATATCTGTTGGAAATCCTGGGTGGGGCAAGGTTTTCACATGAACAGCTTTTAAATTTTCTAGTTGAGAGCGAACTCGAATTCCTTCAGTCTCCTCTGTCACTTCCACTCCCATTTCAAGCAATTTGGCAATCAAGGGACGGTTGTGCTCCCAGACAGCGTCTTTAATCAAGACATCACCACCAGTCATGGCAGCAGCTACCATAAAGGTTCCAGCTTCGATACGGTCTTGGACTACATTGTGAGTCGTACCATGAAGTTTCTCAACACCAGTAATGGTAATAGTCTCTGTACCAGCACCTTTGACCTTGGCTCCCATTTCATTGAGGAGAATGGCTAGGTCAACAATCTCAGGCTCACGCGCAGCATTTTCAATCACTGTCACCCCATCAGCCAGAGTCGCCGCCATCATCAAATTCTGCGTAGCACCAACACTTGGGAAGTCCATATAGATATGGGCCCCATGTAAACGATCAGCCTTGGCTTCGATATAACCAGCTGTCTGACTAATCTTAGCCCCCATAGCTTCTAGACCTTTCAAATGAAGATCAATAGGGCGGCTACCAATCGTACAACCACCTGGCATGGATACCTTGGCATGACCTACACGGGCAAGAATTGGTCCCAAGACAACGATAGATGCGCGCATCTTGCTGACATACTTGTAAGGGGCTTCTTCAGTGATATCGCCAGTTGCGTCCACCTCAACAAGATGAGCTTCCTCATCAAAATCTACCTTGGCATTCAAACCACGAACCACCTGATTCATAGTGAAAACATCTGACAAGATAGGAACATTCTGCAAGACGGTCTTTCCTTCACTTGCTAGAATAGTCGCTGCCAACAAGGGCAAGACTGCATTCTTTGCTCCTTCAATCGTAACACTTCCTACCAGACGATTATCGCCACCTTGAACCACAATTTTTTCCATACTTATTTCCTTTACATTTGATTTTATAATAATCCTCTAAGCGCTTCTTGCCACAACTGATATAAGCTGATAAAGAAAGAACTCAAGATATAGCCCATGACAATGCTGAAAAAACCTACTAATAAACGAACTTTTCTTGTATTCTCAGCTGTCACTTTTAAAACCTTTTCCCATCTAACAAGATTCTTTAAAAGGTAAAAACTCACATAAATAAAGAGCATGTGACTGCTTAGAGTGAATAATAATTGAACCATTTGACTATTATACCATCTTCTCTGTTTGTGCGCTAGTTTGGAAACTTCACTCAAAAACTAGGGATTGTTTTTCAAGTAATCAATTGCATCTTGTAGGGTTTTAACTGGCACAATTTTCATATCTGTCTTAATTGTTTTGGCTGCTTCTAGGGCTGTTTGGTAGTTGTTTTTCGCATCAGGATGCGCTTTTTGTTCTTCTTCGCTAACAGGGTTATCAGGGGCAAAGAAAATCGCAGCACCTTCTCTAGCCGAAGCTACAACTTTCTTATCAATACCTCCAATGTCCCCCACATTACCATCTCTGTCAATGGTCCCTGTACCAGCAACGATACGGCCGTTACGAAGGCCTGGGTCAGCTATTTGGGTATAGATAGCTAGACTAAACATAAGACCAGCACTTGGACCGCCGATACCAGCTGTTGAAAAGCGAATTGGGACATCACTGGTTACTTCTGTACGGTCAATCAAACCGATTCCAATCCCATTTTTGCCATTTTCCAAGGTGATAATCTTACCTTCTGCAGACTTGGTTTGCCCATCCTCTTCATAGGTGACCTTGACGGAGTCCCCTAGTTTTTGAGAATTGACGTAATCAATCAAATCTTTGGAACTGTCAAAGGTCTGATCATTGACTGCTGTGACCGTATCAGAGATGTTAAGAATCCCTTTAAAGGTCGAATTATCCGTCACAGTCAAAACATAAACCCCAAGGTATTTGAGTTCGATATCTTTACCAGCTGTTTTTAGACCTTGATACTTGGCCATATTTTGCGATGTTTGCATGTAGAATTGATTGATCCGCATAAATTCAACATCTGAAGAGCCACCTGTAGTCTCCTGGGCACTACGAATATCTGTAAAAGGCGTCAACCACGCATAAATCATATGGGCTAAAGTAGCATGTTGGACACCAACCGTAACGAAGTGGTAGGCACCAGCTTCCTTATCTTCTGTATCATTGACTTTGAGGACTTGGCGAATATCTTCCGAACCACCTGGAACCTCTATATAGTAGGGCAAGGGCACTACAAATGCCAAGAAAGTCACAATCAAGGCCGCAATGACATATAAGGGCCATCTAATCTTTTTTTTCATTTCTTATTTCCTCCAAAATACTCTCAGGAACATAGCAGGCAACATCCTGACCAAACTTCAAAAGCTCTCGAACACCGGATGAACTAATATAGAGATGTTCAGGTCTGCTATGTAAATAAATGGTCTCTATATCAGGAGACAGTTGATGATTGTAGTAATCAAAACTAGCTTCATATTGTAAATCCGCTGCATTCCTCAAACCACGCACTAGACAAGTAGCACCCAATCTTTTTGCGACATCGACAACCAATTCATCATGAGAAGACACGACTGCAACATTTTTCAAATGTCCCAAAGCCTCTTCTAACCCCCGTTTACGATTTTCGATAGGGAGAAACCCTTGTTTGTGGGGATTAAAAAAAATACCCACATAGAGCTTATCAAAGAGTTTGCTAGCCCGTTCAATCATATCCAGATGCCCATTTGTCATCGGATCAAATGAACCTGTGAATAAGCCAATCTTATCTGACATAGACTGTCACCTTACTAATTCCATAAATCTTTTCCTTCCAGATGCCCAGGCAGGCAATTTCTTCTGGAAGTTCAACGGCCTTATCCGTCTCACACACGACCATGACATCTTCAGAAAAAAGCTCTCTCTCAGCCATTTTTTCAATATCTGCTACGATTTGTTCCTTGGCATAAGGAGGGTCTAAGAAAATGAGGTCAAATTCCCCAGATACCTGTTCCAATGCCCTTTCTGCATCCATCTTGAGGAGTTGAAATTTTCCAACTTCCTTGGTCATCTGAATATTTTCAGCCACGATAGCCTGAGCCTTACGGTCTCGCTCCACCAAAACAGCGCTGGACATGCCACGCGATACTGCCTCGATAGATAAACCACCACTACCTGCATAAAGGTCCAAGACTCGTCCCCCTTCAAAGTAGGGACCAATCATGTTAAAAATAGCTCCCCTAACCTTATCCGAAGTTGGTCTTGTCGTCTTGCCTTCTAGTGTCTTGAGGGGACGTCCCCCATAGATTCCTGATACGATTTTCATACCGTTTATTATACCAAATTATAGGCGAAAAGAGAAAGAAAACCGAACCTTGCGGTTCGATTCTCTACAAAATATTTTCGTAAGTATCGCGAACTTCTTGAGGCCAAACACTTGTTTGCACTTCTCCGATGTGTTTCTTGCGAAGTAGGAACATGGCCATCCGAGATTGTCCAATTCCTCCACCGATTGTCAATGGGAATAGGCCATTCAACAAAGCCTTGTGCCATTCCAATTCCAAGCGGTCTTCATCACCTGTGATGGCAACCTGACGGCGAAGGGTTTCTTCATCTACACGGATTCCCATAGAAGACAACTCAAAGGCTCCACCCAGAGACTCATTCCAGACAAGAATATCGCCATTTAGACCCTTGTAGCCATTTTCAGACTCACTTGTCCAGTCATCGTAGTCTGGTGCACGTCCATCGTGCGGTTTACCGTCTGGTAATTCCCCACCGATACCGATCAAGAAGACTGCTCCAAATTCTTTACAGATAGCATTTTCACGTTCTTTCGGTGTCAAGTCTGGGTAGCGTTCTACCAACTCTTCTGTGTGGATGAAAGTGATTTGTTTTGGCAAGATTGACTCGATGTCATAGCGGGCTTCAACAGCTAACTCAGTCAGGCGAATAGCCTTGTAAATCTTCTCAACTGTTTCTTTTAGATAAGCGATATTGCGTTTACCATTTGGGATAACCTTCTCCCAGTCCCACTGATCAACATAAACAGAGTGGGTCGCATCCAGCGAGTCTTCGTCTGGACGAAGGGCTTTCATGTGGACAAAAAGACCTTCACCCTCACCGAAACCAAAGCGAGCTAGAGTATGGCGTTTCCATTTAGCAAGCGAATGAACCACTTCATAGGTTTCATCAGGAATCTGCAAAACCTTGACAGATACTGGATTTTCCACACCAGATAAGTTGTCCTGCATCCCGTCACCGACCTTGCTCAAGATAGGACCTTGAACTTCGACAACTTCTAGCTTATCTTTCAAATACTGGGTAAAAGTGTTTTTAACAAAGGAAATTTCTTCTTGTTGATGGATAAAACTTTTCTTCATAGGCTACTCCTCAAAAATTTAATTAAAAGCATTATACACCTATTTCCCAAAAAAGAAAAGAGAAAATTTAAAAAAATCAGTGTCACTCAAAACACTGATTTCATAGACCTTTTAATCATTGCGGCCAAAGATACGTAAAATGCTTAGGAAAAGATTGATAAAATCAAGATAGATACTGAGAGCCATTGACACAACCCAACCTGTTGCTACTCGACCTTGCGATTGTTCATAGGCATAGCGAATTTTTTGGTTGTCCCAAGCAATCAGCCCAGAGAAGACCAAGACCATGGCTACGCTGATCATATAATCAAAGAAACCGCTAGCCAAGAAAATATTAACTACCATGGCAATAATCAAACCGATAAGAGCCGCCATCATAGCTCGACCAATCCCACTCAAATCTTTCTTGGTGAAGATACCAACTGCCGCCATGACAAAGAAGAGAAGGGCGCTCGACACAAAGGCGGATAAAACTGTACCTGGAGTATAGAAGGCCACCACAAAACTGAGTGTAAAGCCGTTTAATACTGAGTAAAGTAAAAATACTGGAAGAGCCGCTGGACTATTCCTTGAAGCCATGCTACTGGCAACAAAGACTAGGGCTAGCTCTGCAAAAGTAGCAATGGTCAACCAGAGACGCCCCTGCATCAAAAAGTAAACCAACTGAGACTGAAAGACCGTCAACATAAGACCTGATACTAAAGCGGATAGTCCGATTCCCAGACCAACAAAGGCATAAACCTTAGCGTAAAATTGATTGAGACCTGCGCGGTCGTGAATAATAGTGTGATTCATCTTTTCTCCTTTTCTATGAACATCTTTCCTTGATTATAACAAAGAAAATTAAAATTAGCTTAAATGGAAAATTAAAATACCAGCTGCAACGGCAACATTCAAACTCTCTGCCTTACCCTTCATGCTAATATGGACCAACTGGTCTGCACTTTCCGCCATGAGGGGACTAATTCCTTGACCCTCATTTCCCATGACTAGTACAAAATTTTCTATAGGAGGCAGTTCTCTGTAATCAACAGAATCTTTAGATAGGGTTGTTGCCAGCACTGGGATAGCTGCTTCCTTAGCTTCCACGAGAAGTCTTTGACTAGACATTCGGTAAATAGGCAGATGAAAATGACTGCCTTGCATCGAACGTAAGGTCTTGAGACTGTAGATATCTGCCGATTTATCTGAAACAATCACTCCAGTAAAACCTGCTGCATCCGCAGTCCGAATGATAGTTCCCACATTACCAGGATCTTGCACATCTTCCAAAAACAAGAACTTTCCCTGACTAAAGTCAGCTTGCCCTACTTCTTCTTTTTGAATCACCGCAACAATTCCCTGTGGAGTCTGAGAATCTGCCAAATCTAACAAAATATCCTCTGACACCCAGACAGTTTGCGGAAACGAGGCTAACTGATCTCGGTAATTTTCTAGGGCAAAGATTTTCTCAATCGTCACTCCAGCTTGAACAGCTTCTTCAAACAAGTGCCAGCCTTCAATCAAATAAGCAGACTTGCGGTATTTTTTTTGGTGTAATTTCTTGGCATTTTTTACCACAGAATTGGCTTTTGAGGTTATAATAGTCATAGAAATATTATAACACAATCAAAGGGGTTTGGTATGCAAAAGGTTAGAATGATTGCCCAAGGTAGGGTACAGGGAGTCGGCTTTCGTTGGGGTGTTTACAGCTTGGCACTTGAAATTGGTGGCATCACAGGTCGAGTATGGAATAACGACGATGGCACAGTGGAAATCTTAGCCCAAGCAGACTCATCTGCTATCATGGCAAAATTTATCCAAGAAATCCGAAAAGGACCAACACCTTTTTCAAAAGTCAGCTACTTAGATGTCAAACTAAGTAACTTTCCTCCTTACCCTGACTTTAAAATCGCAAATTAGGTCTCTAGAACTATTGTATATTTTGTAAAAAAACAGTAGAATAGAAAGGTATAATTTTTAAAGAAGGAATAAAAACAGTGAAATCTATTAAACGTTTTGCACTCTCAGCTATGGGAGTGGCTATGTTGCTAGTCTTGACTGGTTGCGTTCAGATTGATAAAGCAACAGGTAAGCCAATTGGTCCCGTTTGGGATTTCTTGGGTGCGCCGATGGGAGAAGCTATCAAGTACTTCGCTACTGATAAAGGTCTAGGCTTTGGTGTCGCTATCATTATCGTAACCATTATCGTGCGCTTGATTATCTTGCCACTTGGTATCTACCAATCATGGAAGGCAACGCTTCACTCTGAAAAGATGAACGCCCTCAAGCACGTCCTTGAGCCACACCAAACTCGTCTCAAAGAAGCAACTACTCAAGAAGAAAAACTCGAAGCCCAACAAGCTCTCTTTGCTGCTCAAAAAGAGCACGGCATCAGCATGTTTGGTGGTGTAGGATGTTTCCCTATCCTCCTTCAAATGCCTTTCTTCTCTGCAATTTACTTTGCTGCCCAATATACTGAAGGTGTTGCTCAAGCAAGTTACCTAGGAATTCCTCTAGGCTCTCCAAGTATGATTTTAGCTGCCTGCGCTGGTGTCCTTTACTATCTTCAATCACTCCTTTCACTTCACGGAGTAGAAGATGAAACGCAAAGAGATCAAATCAAGAAAATGGCTTACGTGAGCCCAGTCATGATTGCCGGCTTCTCCCTCATCTCACCAGCTAGTGTCACACTTTATTGGGTTGTCGGTGGTTTCATGATGATTCTCCAACAGTTTATCGTCAACTATATCGTTCGTCCAAAACTTCGCAAAAAAGTCCGTGAAGAACTAGCCAAGAACCCACCAAAAGCACGTGCTTTCTCTACACCAAGTGGACGAAAAGACGTTACCCCTGAACAACCAACTGCTATCACAAGCAAGAAAAAACACAAAAATCGCAACGCTGGAAAACAACGTTCGAGATAAGAAGAAAAAGGCTTAGCTAGTTTGCTAAGTCTTTTTGCGATATCAAAAATAGTCAGAATGCCACTTCATTAAAAATCAAAACGTACCCACTGAAGCTTTACAAAGTTAGCTAAAGCCTTGTTTTGAATCCCCATATGAAATCTATGTAGTCAGTAAGACTCTTAGAAAGATATGACGCTCGCATCGTTTAAAAAATGCCCCATAAATAAACAGTCCTCGCATCACTATGATTTAATACACTTCACAGTTATTAAAACTTCTGCTCCCTTGTCCCTGTTTCTAAGCTCAACTCGGCCTTTGTGCAGTTTTGCAACTCTGCATACAAAACTTAGTCCAATACCATAATGTTGCTCTTTAACCGATCTAGCTTTATCCATACGATAAAAGAGCTTTCCAAAATTAGTTAAAACTTCCTCTGGAAATTCAGAGCCATTATTCCATATAGCTATTTTTAATTCTTTCGCCTCTTGCTCTACTCTAATTTTAATTTTAGGATTCTGTTCATTCGCGTATTCCAAAGCATTTGTTAAAATATTTTGTATGGCACGAATCAGAAGAGACGGATTTATATAATAGTTTTCAGTTCCTTTCACATTTTGTTCAAAAGAAAACTTCATCTGATTTTTTATCAAAAAAGAGACTTCTTTCTCTAATTCATTGATAAAATCTGAAGAGGAATACTCCGTCCAACCTGTCTCATCATCATAATAGGTTTTGGAATAGTGAATCAATTGATTGAAGTAATCTAGTAACTGTTGACTAGCTCTTTCTATATCTGCTAAGCATTCTTGAGATTGGTCACTTTCAGTTATCGCCTGCAAAAATTCCACATTCCCCCTAATAATGGTTAAGGGAGTCTTTAAATCATGAGAAGCTGCTGAAACCTGAAACATCAAATCTTCTTTCTGCTGTTTCTCATCAACTATTAATTGTCGAATTCTATCTTGCATCACAATAATCCGATTTCCTGTCTCACGAAATTCTTTAACCGTTAATCTTTCTGTACATTCCCTCTCTAACCATATACTATTTTCATAAATCAAAGTCATTTCATAACTCAGTTTTTTCAACAATTTTCCAATGTGATAACTTATTAGAATAATCAATAAAACACAAATATATATCCATGATGACACATTAAAAAAGATTGATAGAACACCACTATTGTTTAGAGGTTTCCCATCTTCATTTATTTGTATAGATACTGAAGCTAAGGGAATAAGATAGGCCATTAGTAAGCCAAGACTAAACTGCCAAATAATTCTCCAACAGGTTTCTCGAATTAATTGTCTAAAACTTTTGATTCTACCCATTGATATCCTCCACCGTACAAGGTTTTAATTGGATTTAATTGATAAGGTTTCAGCTTTTGACGAATTTGATAAATATACTCTGAAACCGAACGTAAAAGCGCTTCTGAACTTTGTGGATATAGATAATTATAAATTTCCTCAATAGAATATATTTTACTTGGGTTGCTTGCCAAAAGATTCACTATGTCAAATTCCCTCCTTGTCAGGGCAATCTTATCATCGTTTACAAATAGTTCCTTACTATCCGTATATAGTATAAGCTTCCCAATCTTTATTTGATGAACATTTCCTTTAATCCGTTCTTCACGACGTAAGTGCATTTTAACACGTGCTAACAATTCTTGCATACTAAAGGGCTTCATAATATAATCATCAGCACCTGCATTGATTCCAGCTACCAAATCTTCATCCATATCCTTAGCAGTTATAAAACAGATAGGAACAGTTATCTGCTCGCGAATCATCTGACAGATTTCTAAACCACTAACAGGCATCATAATATCTAATAAAATCAAGTCGAATCCTGTAAAATCACAAAGATCAATCTCTTCTATCTTATTTCGTATGACTACTTCATATTTTTCATATTCTAGTACTTTTTTTATTAGGCGAAGAATAGCAAGATCATCATCTACTACCAAAATTTTATAAGCCATAACTCACCCTCCTAACTATATTATAACACTAACCGAGAAAAAGACAGGATATCCCCTGTCTTTAGCCTACATTTCTTCCTATAAGAATTAGTGTAGCACATACAAAAACAATTACTAACCAAACTATTTGTATCCCTAAGCCTTGCCACACTGGATAATAAAGAGACAATGGATAGGTATAAAAACAATTCATACTAGCTAGTAATGGTAAATTTCTAAAAAAAGAACTGAATTGTAGTAACATTTGTCCCAAACCCAATAAAAGGGATAAACTGATTCCCAGAATTAAGATAAAAGACTGGGAAATAAATACAAAAATACCACTTAAAAGAGCGAAGGTCAGAATAGAAATACAAGCTGGAAATAGGATTGTCAGAATATGTTTAATATCGCTCAAAAGATTGATATTATAGTATCCTTGGGCAAGCAGTATACATAATGATAATACAGCGACCAATAGGACAATTTCTATACATAATAGAATAGCTAGTTTAGATATTATAAATTTCAAACGGTTTGGGCAGGTAAGAAAACTGGTACGAAGGCTTGAACCTGTAAATTCTTGACCTATAAATAGGACCGCTAGACTAATAAAGCCTGCCTGTCCTAAATAAAGACTTTGCAGTAGCTGTTCCAAAACAAACTGTAGAGTCAACTGGTCTGGCTTACTATTTAAAAAAACAACCATCGCCGGAACACACAGTAATAGAGCACCTATAATCAACCAGTGCCAAGGATTCATCATAAACTTGAGATACTCACTTTTAAGTTGTTCTTTCAACTTATTCACCTCCTCCGATATCTGACTTAAGTAAGCGGTAGATTGCTAAAGCCAAGAATGAGAAGTTCCAACAAAGTAAAAATAAAATATGTTGTAAACTATTCTGTTCTAAAATTTGAGGAGATGTAGCAATCAATCCTTGCCCCAATGCAACTGGAAGAAATTTTGCAATCGATATATAGTTTGCTAAGAATGTTCCTAAATTGTAGACTTGAGGAAGCAAAAATAATAGAGGAACAATGGCTGTTTTAAATGTCAAAGCCATAATATAGGCCAGCAGTCCCAACAAAGTCCAAGCTATACTGGCTAAAAATATATAGAACCAAACTCTCCCATTTAGTGAAAAAAGCAATAAGCCATCTTGTCCTAAAACATAATGTGTCATGTTAATCGTAAGGAATATTGATAGAAAGGAAATGATAAAAGAAAATATAAGCCAAACTAATGTTTTTGAAACTAGGAAAGTGCTTTGATTTGTAATAGAGAGGAGGCTTGTACGAATAGCAGAGCCTTTGTACTCCTCGGCTCCGTAAATTGAGCCTAGGATAATCATAATAAAAACACCAAATAAAGTGACATCAAAACCTAAAAATTCAATAGGAGGTATAGCTTCTGCTAATTCTGGATTTGTCTCTGGTGTAGCATGGATACCAACTGAAACAATTTGAGAAGCACCAATATTTGCTAAAAACGTTTGAAATACCAGTATAAAGAATAGTACGACATGAGTAGCTCTCCTATAAAGCAATTTCAATATTTCAGAATGAAGAGAGTAAATAAGCGCCATGTCACTTCCCTCCCTCTGTTAAACTAAAGAAGACTTCCTCTAGTGAAGAAAGATTTTTCATCACTTCTTGTAAAGTCCCTTTTATAAGAACTTTGCCTTTATTTATGATAACCACATCATCTGTTACTGCTTCCACTTCCGATAATATATGAGATGATAGCAAGACTGTCTTCCCTTCTTGAGCTTGTTTTTTTATAAACTCTCTAAACCACCGAATTCCTCTTGGATCCAACCCATTAGTCGGTTCATCCAATATCAGATATTGAGGATTTCCTAATAGAGCTGTTGCAATTCCTAATCGTTGTCCTTCTCCTAATGATAATTTCCAAATTTTAGATTTTTTCTTATGGCTAATATCCACCATATCCAAGACTTGCTCAATTCGCTGACTGGATATCCCATTACTAGCAGCAACAATTTTCAAATGTTGATAAACAGTCCGATCATCAGGAGCACCTACACTGTCAAATGAAGCTCCTACAGTCTTTAGAGGAAATTTTAATTCCTTATAAGTTTGATCTCCAATTTTGGTAAGACCAGATGTTGCTTTGTCTAATCCTAATAAAATACGTAAGGTTGAACTTTTACCAGCTCCATTTGGACCCAGGAAAGCAGTCACTCTACCTGCTTTTGCTTCAAAAGAAATATCTTTTAAAATTTGAGTTTGGCCATACGACTTACATAAGTTTTTAATGGTAATACTTTGTTCCATGATGTTCTCCTATTCTATTTAATATTTCCAAAAGTAACTTTATCTTACACATTCATTTTCGGATTTTTTTCAGAATTTCAAAAATCAAAAAATATTTAATACTCAATGAAAATCAAAGAGCAAACTAGGAAGTTAGCCGCGGGCTGCTCAAAACACTGTTTTGAGGTTGTAGATAAGACTGACGAAATCAGTCACATATATACAACAAAGCGACGCTGACGTGGTTTGAAGAGATTTTCGAAGAGTATAAAATTTTGTTTTATTTAATTATATATATTTGTGTAAACTTAAAAGCCCGATGTTTCCATCAGGCTTCTTTATTATATTATCCATGTACACGTTTCATATAGTCTTGATAACTTTCGGTATCCATGAGTTTTTTAGCGTTTTTCACGCGATCTGCTGTTGGTGGTTTGACCCCTTCGAGGGAATAAGGAATTCCCAATTCACGCCATTTGAACTCACCCATAGTGTGATAAGGTAGAATTTCAAACTTATCAACATTTTTGAGGGTCTTGACGAACTTACCAAGTTCAATCAAGTCATCATCTCTGTCTGTCAAACCTGGAACTAGCACGTGGCGAATCCAGACAGGTTTTCCAATATCTGATAGATACTGGGCACAGGCCAAGATGTTTTTATTGGTTTGGCTAGTAACAATCTTGTGCTGTTCTTCGTTGATTTCCTTGATATCCAAGAGAACCAAGTCAGTGACAGCCATGAGTTTGTCAAACTTTTCAAGGTAACGTGGTTTATTACGGAAAGGAAGGGCACAGGTGTCCAAGGTACAGTGGATTCCTTTTTCCTTGGCCTTGGTAAAGAGGGCAATCAGGAAATCAATCTGCAAGAGGGCTTCTCCTCCACTGACTGTAATTCCACCCTTATTCCCCCAGAAACCGCGGTAGCGCAAGGCCTCTGCCAAGACATCATCTACTGTCCGTTCACGTGATTTATTGGACTCCATAGCCCAAGTATCCGGGTTATGGCAATACTGGCAACGCATGTGACAGCCCTGCAAAAAGACAATAAAGCGAATACCAGGACCATCTACCGCCCCAAAGCTTTCTGTCGAATGCACCATTCCTGTCACTTGTCCATAATCAATTGTTTCTTCAGACATATCGTTACCTTCCTTGAAAACGTTTTATAGTTTTATTATATCACGACTTGAAGGAAAAACAAGATTTTTGCCTATTTTTTAGAAAGCAATCTGTTTTTCAATTTCATTTTCAATTAATTATCATTTTATTCTTCAAAATCAAAGCCATACAAGGTTGCAAAATAGTCCTCAGGGCGCTCTGCACGGCGGATTTGGCGAGCTTTACCTTCTTCGGTATAGAGGATTTCCGCAGAACGAAGTTTGGCATTGTACTGATAGCCCATTGAAAAACCGTGGGCACCTGTATCATGAATTACCAGCAAATCACCTATTTCTGTATGAGGCAGTTCGCGATTCACTGCAAATTTATCATTGTTTTCGCAGAGAGAACCGACCACGTCTACTACCTCAGATGCTCCTTCTGGACGAGTTATGTTGGTAATATGGTGGTAGGCTCCGTACATGGCTGGACGCATGAGGTTGACTGCTGAGGCATCCACGCCTAGATAGGTACGGTAGGTTTTTTTCTTATGGGTGACTCTTGTGACGAGAGCTCCGTGAGGGGCCAACATAAAGCGACCCAATTCGGTGAAAATCTTAACCTTACCAAGACCTGCTGGCGTAAGAAGCTCTTCATACACCTTACGAACTCCCTCACCAATCAAGGCAATATCATTCGACTCCTGGTCTGGACGATAGTTGACACCAATACCACCAGAAAGATTGATAAAGTCTAGCGAAATACCCAACTTTTCCTTGATTTCAACAGCCAATTCAAAGAGCTGACGGGCCAACTCTGGATAATAGAGATGGGTCACTGTATTGGATGCTAGGAAAGAATGAATTCCAAAGGTCTTAGCTCCTTTTTCCTTCAAAATCACAAAGGCTTCAAAAAGCTGGTCCTTAGTCATTCCAAACTTGGCTTCTCCAGGATTGTCCATAATGTCTGTCCCCAGTTCAAAAACACCACCAGGATTGTAACGACAAGAGATAATTTCTGGAATGCCTGCCGCTCGCTCCAGATGTTCAATGTCTTCAAAAGCATCTAAGTTAATAGTCGCACCTAATTCACGTGCATAGGCATATTCCTTGTCTGGCGTGTTGTTTGAAGAGAACATAATCTCAGAACCCGGAAAGTCCAGTTTGTGACTCATCAAAAGTTCTACATAACTAGAGCAGTCCACACCGCAGCCTTCCTCTTGAAGGATTTTCAAGATAGCTGGTGTTGGAGTTGCCTTAACTGCAAAATATTCCTTAAAGCCCTTGTTCCACGAAAAGGCTTGGTTGACAGCTCTTGCCTTTTCACGAATTCCCTTCTCATCATACAAGTGAAAGGGAGTCGGGAACTCGGCAACAATCGCTTCTAAGTCTTCTTTATTAATAAATGGTGTTTTCATAAGTTTCCTTCTATTCTATTTGCAAAGAAAGGCTGGGACAATCGTTCCAACCTTTAGTTCTATCTCTTATTTATCTTCGTCAAAGATATTGCCAACCTCAACATCGATGGCTTGGTTCTTGACATCAATATTGGTTACCTTCAAGAGTGACTTGTAGTCAAACTGCTTTTCGCGTTCTTCTTGAGCATTGTCCGCAAAGACCGCTACACCTGCCAATTCTGAATCAAACTCACGCAAGAGACTGATCATCCCGTTGACAGTTCCGCCGCCTTTCAAGAAGTCATCCACAATCAAGACACGGCTGCCTGCCTTGAGACTACGTTTTGAAAGGAACATTTTCTCAATACGGTCACCACTTGAACCTGATACATAGTTGACGCTGACAGTTGAACCTTCGGTAATTTTCAAGTCACGGCGCACAATAACAAAAGGAACATTGAGGACATTGGCAACTGCATTTGCAAGTGGAACACCCTTGGTCGCTACGGTCATAACGGCATCAATTTTTTGGTCCATAAAGCTCTTGGCAATAATGCGACCAATATTTTTCAAGATAGCTGGTGTGCTAAGCAAATCAGACAGGTAGATATAGCCACCTGGCAAGATACGGTCACTTTCTGACAACTTGGCACGCAAGTCCTCAACCATTTCCTTGGCATCATGGCTTGAGATTGATGGTGTAAAAATGACACCACCACCAGCACCAGTTACTGTCTGGATATGACCGATTTCAATTTCCTCAAAGGCTCGTTTGATAATCACGATATCCTCTGATATGGATGATTTAGCAGATTCATACTTTTCAGCAAAAGTATTGAGACTAGTTAGTTTATAAGGATTATTAATCAAATAGTTGGAAATGACAACCATCCGATCACTTCTTCTTAATTTCATTTCTATTTCCTATTCCATTTTTATTCAAAAAATCAAAAAGCAAACTAGAAAGCTGGTCGTTGGTGGTTCAAAACACTGTTTTGAGATTGTCGATAGAACTGACAAGGTCTGTAATATAACTACATATATACATACGACAAGGCGATGCTACCCTAGTTTGAAGAGATTTTAGAAGAGTATTCATTTTTGTCTTTTACTTATTATACCATATTCACATAAAAAAACGAACATTCTTATCCTAAAAAATGCTCATTTTTCTTAAATTATTAATCTAAATCTGGTTTATAGAAGGAACGATTGTCCATAGCGAAGATTTTATTGGTCATCTCTCCTTTATCCACCAAAGCCAGAGCTGTTGACATCATCATCATGCTAGCATCCAGATTATCAATCATATGGATAATCTCTGCCTCCATGATACGTGGGCGAACCGGACTTCCATACTCTAGTAAGCCATGGTGGCTGAGGATGACGTGGCGGAGCAAAACGACTTCTTCCTTAGTATCATCGATGCCGAGTTCCATGACTGTCTTGGTAATTTCACTATCAATCAGAGCGATATGTCCAAGGAGATTGCCTCGCACTGTGTACTCAGTCTGGTCTGGTCCCGTCAACTCAATGACTTTGGCCAAGTCATGCAACATAATCCCCGCATAGAGCAGACTCTTATTAAGTTGAGGATAAATCTCGCTAATGGCATCTGCCAAACGCACCATGGTCGCCGTATGATAGGCCAAGCCCGTTTCAAAGGCATGGTGGTTGGTCTTAGCTGCTGGATAAGAGTAAAATTCCTTATCATACTTGGTGTAAAGTTTTCGGACAATCCGTTGCCAAACAGGATTTTCAATTTTAAAAATCATTTGCGCCATATAGTCACGGATTTCCTTGACATCAACTGGCGACTTGACCTTAAAATCAGCTGGATCACTGGGTTCACCAGGCTGAGACAGGCGAAGGGTAATTTGATTGACTTGAGGAGTGTTATTATAAACTTCTCGGCGCCCTTTCATGTGGACAACCTTACCTGCGGTAAAGGCCTCAATGTTATGAGGTTGGGCATCCCAGAGCTTCCCATCAATCTCACCACTATCATCTTGGAAGGTAAAGGCTAGGTAATTTTTCCCAGCTCGAGTTTGCCTCAGGTCAGCTGATTTGATTAGGTAAAAGCCTTCAAACAGCTCATCTTTTTTCATGTGACTAATCTTCATATTCTTCCTCATTTTCTTGGAAATGGAGTAGATCAAGCGCAGGCTCACCTTCTGATAACTCAATGTGACGGAGCGTCCGCTCGATAGCTGTAGTGCGACGGTTTAATAGTTCATCAATATTGCCAGAGGCATGTTGGAGGTGTTTTTGTGCCTTGACCAGAATGCCACCAAACTTGCCAAACTCGGTCTTAACACTAGCAAGGGTCTTGCTGATATGGTCGGCACTCTTTTGGATATTAAGGGTTTTGAAGCCAACTGATAGGGAGTTAAGAAGAGCTGATAGGGTACTTGGACCTGCGACAATAATCTGCTCTTCCCGTCTCAAGTCATCAAAGAAGACCGGATTGCGGACGATTTCTGAGTAAAGTCCCTCTGTCGGAACAAACAAGACTCCAAAATTGGTTGTCCGAGGTGGGGCTATATACTTGTTCCTGATATCCTTAGCAAAGCGCTTGACGCTGGCTAGGAGTGACTTGCGACAACGTTCGATTTCGTCCTTGTCACCCACTTCATAGGCTTCTTCCAAGCGGTAATAATCCGCCAGTGGAAACTTGGAGTCAATCGGCAGGTAGACATATTCCTGGTCACCTTGCCCAGGTAACTTGATGGCGTACTCCACTCTTTCACTGGAGTTTTCAACCGTTGCAAATTCTCGTTCATACTGGGCAGGGGTCATGATGTCTTCGATGATTTGCCCCAGTTGCAATTCACCCAGAATTCCTCGCGTCTTGGTCCCAGAGAGAACCTTATTGAGGGCGCAAACATCGCGGGCAACTGTCTGCATTTCTCCCAGACCACGATTGACCGACTCCAGTTGTTTGGAAACTGTCTCAAAGGAAGCCTGCAAACGCGTCTGCAAGGTCTTTTCCAACTTTTCCTCAACTGTCTGGCGCATTTGTTCCAAACGTTGCTCATTTGATTCCTGCAAGGCTTGGAGACGTTGGTCAGTCTTATCCCTGGTTTGGAGGAGATTATCTGTCATTTCTTGACGGACTTGCGTCAGACCTTGGTGCAATTCCATTCGCACCTCTTGCAAACGGTCACTGACAACCACTTCCAAATCTTTTTGATCTAGCTGACTGGCTTGTCTGGCTTGTTCAAAACGGTAATCCAACTGGTCTGACAAATGATCTGCCTGATCCTCCAAGCTCTTGCTTAAGTGTTTCTCCTGCTTATCCTGTCTTTGCCAAATCAGAAAGATACCAGCTAGGTTGGCAACTAATAATAGAACAAGTAAACTTTCCATCCTACCTCCTGTCCTTGCTATGCAAGACAACCACATAGCCATCTGGGCAAGTCACCGAAACTTCCCTATCTATATATTCGTTAGAAGCGTACACTTTTTTAAAGAAAAAATTTTCCTCTGTCAACTCATACTTGGCTCCGAGAATGGTCAACCGGCTATCCCGAACTGGCATAAAGGCTAGATAGTCGTAGTCTGAACGAGGCTGTAGCTGACTGGTTCCTTCTGGACAATAGGTAATCAAGTTTTGTCCATCCTCAATTTCTATCTGACGCATATAAGGTGCCAACTTGGGATTGCTAGGTAGAAAGACATTAGCCAGTATATGGTCAATACGGCCACCCAAAGCACCGAAAATAGTAACCTGGGCCTGAGGATTTTGTTTAAAAATGGTCAAGAGAGCCAATTCCAAATCCGTGTCATCTTTTTCCGGATGAGCTTGGACAAACTGCTGGGCACATTTTTGAATCAACTGACGCTCTTCTGCGGTTACAGAATCAAAATCCCCAACTGCTATGGCGAGAAGAAGTTTTTCCTCTAAGACCCAGAGCGAGCCCCGATCCACACCGACAAAGCAATCAAAATCCGTCCGGTAGTGACCGCGGTCTCCGCCTGCAAAAACGGCAACCCTAGTCCAGTTGTTTTCTGAGAGTTTGTACTCGCTCATTGACATCTCCCTTAAAGACATAGGAACCTGCTACAAAAACGGTCGCACCAGCTTCTTTAGCCTGAGCAATAGTTTGATCATCAATCCCGCCATCGACTTCTATTTCAAAGTTCAAGCCTTTTTCCTCACGAAGGGCAACCAACTCACGAACCTTATCCATGGTTTCAGGTAGAAAGGCTTGACCGCCGAAGCCAGGATTCACTGTCATGACCAAGACTTGGTCAACTAGGTGAAGCACGTGCTTAATGGCTTCAACAGGCGTACCAGGGTTAATGACAACCGAAGGTTTAACGCCGAGAGAACGAATCTTTTGGAGGGCACCATGAATATGAGGCGTTGCTTCCACATGGATGCTGATGATATCTGCCCCTGCACGCGCAAAATCTTCTAAATGATGCTCTGGATTAGCTACCATCAAGTGGCAGTCAAAGACCATCTTGCTATGAGGGCGAAGAGCTTCGACCACACCTGCACCAAAACTGATTTGTGGTACAAAGTGACCATCCATGATATCGATATGGGCATACTCTGCCCCAGTTGCTTCTAGGCGTTTGATTTCACGTTCAAAGTTGGCATAATCTGCTGCCAGAATTGACGGAGCAATCTTGTATTGAGACATAGGTTTCTCCTTATTTTGGAATTTTTTTGCTGACTTTTTTATAGGTTTCTCTGCGATTTTCAATTTCACTGAGGAATTGTAGGTAGTTGTCAAAACGGAAGGTGGCAATGATTCCTTCATCTACAGCTGGTTTAACCGCACAAGACGGCTCATGGGTATGGGTACAGCTACGGAACTTACAATCTCGACTAATACTAGCAAGCTCTGGAAAGGCCTGATTAAGATCTTCAGCCGTTGATACTTCATAGTCCAGCGATGAGAATCCCGGTGTATCTGCGATTTTACCCCCATTGAGGTTGTAGAAACTGACCGCACGAGTTGTATGACGCCCGCGACCTAGACTGTCTGAGATTTCTCCTGTTTCAAGATTGAGGTCTGGTGCGATTTTATTGAGAAGAGTTGATTTCCCAACACCTGTCTGCCCCATAAAGACTGTAACCTTGCCTGTTAACAAAGGAAGGAGTCCCTCTTTACTGGTCACAAAGTCATAGCCAATGTCACCATAGGTCTGTTCATAAAAATCCAGTTCTTCACTATCTTCCAACAAATCCATTTTAGAAATATAAACGATGGGATGGATGTCCTTGTGCTCCAAAAGAACCAGGAAACGATCCAGCAAATTGCTGTTGAAATCAGGTTCTTTGACAGACATGATCACCACAGCTTGGTCAATATTGACAATAGGCGGACGAACCAGACTGTTTTTCCGTTCGTGAATCTTGAGGATATAGCCTTCTGAATTTTCCTCGGCAGAAAAATCTACCCAATCCCCAACGTAGGGAGTATGGCCTTTTTTACGGAAATTCCCACGCGCGCGTGTTTGATAGACCTGGCCATCACTCTCTACATAATAGAACCCAGCCAAGGCTTTAATGATTTGTCCCTGCATCTTAGAGCCCTTGCCCTTTAAGTGCGTCTGCTAGGCTGGCAAATTCTGCCAAGCTAAGAGCTTCCCCACGTACACTTGGTGACAAGCCTGCTTGGTCCAAAGCCTTGGTCAACTTGTCCTTGACCTCTTCAGTCTTGCCGAAGTAACCTGTCAAGTTATTCCACAAGGTTTTACGGCGATGAGTGAAACTAGCCTTGGAAACCTTAAAGAAGAAGTTCTCGTCTTCCACTGCTACGGCTGGTTCTGGACGACGCACCATTTTCAAAATAGCAGAGTCCACGTTTGGCGCTGGCACAAAGACAGTCCGAGGCACGATGAAAGCAACCTTGGCAGTCATGTAATACTGCACGGCGATAGACAAGCTACCATAAGCCTTGGTATTCGGCTGAGCGGAGATGCGGTCCGCTACCTCTTTCTGCATCATAACCACAAACTCACTAAAAGGAATCCCACTCTCGATCAAGTGCATGAGAATAGGCGTTGTGATGTAATAAGGCAAGTTAGCCACTACCTTGATTGGCAGGTCAGGATTTTTAAAATTCTGGATATGTTGCGCCAAATCGACCTTGAGAATGTCCTCGTTGACTACGGTCACATTGTCAAAATCACGCAAGGTATCTGCCAAAATAGGCACCAAACGATGATCAATCTCAAAAGCCATGACTTGTGCTGCACGCTCAGCCAAAAACTCCGTCAAGGCACCAATCCCTGGCCCGATTTCGATGACATTGACCTGGTCATCAATCTCAGCCGTATCCACGATTTTTTGAAGGATATTGGTATCCGTCAAGAAATTTTGCCCAAAGGACTTTTTAAAGGTAAAACCGTGACGCTCCAGCACTGCCTTGGTCACGCTATAATCTGCAATTCTCATCTATTCTCTTTTCTATTATCTGTTACTTCTATTGTAACACATTCCCCTTACATTTGGGGTCTGCTTAGCTGTTCTCATAAGATTTCATAGCTTCTTCCACTTCTGCCAAAGTAACCCCAAACAACTCTAAACGCTTGAGGAGTTGCTTGCCGTTGGAATAGCCGATTCGGAGAGCCTCTCCTAGATATTCTCGTCGCTTACGGCTGTCTGCCCCTGCTAGAAAGCCAAGGCGAATCAAGTCGCTACGACTGATGTCAAACTGACTCTCATGTTCAAATTGTTCTGTCACCTGAGCTAGAGCCATTTTCAGGTCTTCATAGCTGGCATGCTCAATTCCCAGAGAACGGCCCTTGGTCTTGGACTTGGGAACAGCTTCATCTCGTTTGAGGAAGGCATGCTGAACTGTTGGAATGGCCGTCATAATCATGCGACGAATCCGCTCCCCATTAAAATCTGGGTCTGTAAAGACAATGACTCCATGGCGTTGGTGTAGACGTTGAATCCGCTCTAGATCCTGGTCATTGATAGCAGAACCTCGGGTTTCATAGGTCTCTACATCGAAGTAACGTTTGAGATTGGCCGTATCATCGCGACCTTCAACCACGATAACTTGGGAAATTTTCTCTTTCATTACTTGCTATCCAATCCAAAAATTCGCTCTGCATTTGCAGTCGTTGCTACTGCTAGCTCTTCTGCCATCATGCCACGCAAATCTGCAATAAAATCCACTACATAGCGAGTATAGGCTGTTTTGTTTTCGCGACCACGCTTGGGTACAGGTGCTAAGTAAGGCGCATCTGTTTCCACCAAAATCTTGTCCAAAGGTAACTCTTTAGCTGCTTCTTGGATGTCAGTTGCTTTCTTAAAAGTCACCACTCCTGAGAAGGAAATAGTCATACCAAGATCCACAAACTTCTCTGCCCATTCAAGAGTCCCTGAGAAAGAATGCATAATGCCACCTCGAGGGCCAACTCCCTCGCTCTTGATAATCTCATAGGTATCTTCCAGCGCATCACGGGTATGGACAACAAAAGGCAAATCCAAGTCCTTAGATAACTGAATCTGACGACGAAAAACCTGCTCCTGCACCTCTTTTGGCGCTGTCATCCAATGATAATCCAAACCAATCTCACCTAAAGCCACAACCTTGGGATGTTTTAACTTATCCAACAAGTAAGCCTCGACTTCCTCCGTGTAAGTCCCTGCTTCTGTCGGATGCCAACCAATAGTCGCGTAAAGTTGCTCATACTCATCCACCAACTCCAAAGCACGCTCAATCGTTAATTTATCAAAACCAACAATATTCATCTGTGTCACACCCATCTCAGCAGCCAAGGTAATTTCTTCTGCCTCACGACCTGCAAATTCTTCTACATTCAAGTGTGTATGTGTATCAAAAATCATCTCTTCTAACCTCGTTTTCTATCTACTATTATAGCAAAAAAACTGAACTCTCTCCTCATCTGAAAAAAATATTCTAAAATCCATCGTCGTCTCTTGACGCTATTTTTTCAAAGCAGTATAATAGCACTTATTGAAATTTTCAGTAAAGGAAAATACCATGTTTACAAAATTAAAACAGACCTTTATAGGTCGCCCTCTTAAATCCTTAACAGAAGGCGAGGGAGGTCTGCTGGGAAAAATGCAGGCCTTGGCCATGTTGTCAAGCGACGCTCTATCTTCCATTGCCTATGGGCCTGAGCAAGTAGTCCTCGTCTTGGCTAGTCTCTCTCCTCTTGCGATATGGTGGAGCCTTCCTATCGGCCTCTTTGTCCTCCTGCTCCTAGCTAGCCTGACCGTCTCCTACCGTCAAATCATCCATGCCTACCCTCAAGGGGGAGGGGCCTATATGGTTACTCGAGAAAATCTATCTCCCGAACTTGGCTTAATCGCTGGAGGTAGTCTGCTAGTTGACTACATGCTGACCGTAGCGGTATCTGTTGCATCTGGAGCTGACGCTATCACAGCAGCTCTCCCTGCTCTCCACCCTTACAACCTCCACATTTCCATTTTTCTAGTTTGCTTGCTTATGCTCTTGAATTTACGGGGCTTAAAAGAATCTGCCAGTTCACTGATGATTCCTGTCTATCTCTTTATCATCAGCACTGTCTTTCTCTTGCTCTATGGAATCTTTCAACTAATGACAGGGTCTCTCAGCTATCAGGCAACTTCACCTATTGGGCATGCTGTTCCGAGCCTGTCTATCGTTCTCATTCTAAGAGCCTTTACCAGCGGCTCTGCCTCTCTGACAGGAGTTGAAGCTATTTCAAATGCCGTTCCCTTTTTCAAGGCTCCGAAAGAAAAGAATGCCGCTCAGACCTTGACCATCATGGCCTTGATTTTAGGTTTTCTTTTTTCAGGCATTACCTTCCTAAACTACTGGATGGGGATTATGCCTCAACACGGAGAAACTATTCTTTCACAGATGGCTCAAGGCATCCTTGGCACTTCCTTCTTAGGCCACCTTGGCTATTATATCTTCCAATTCTCCACAGCCTTGATTTTAGCCGTAGCTGCAAATACTGGCTTTTCGGCCTTCCCTATGCTGGCTTACAATATGGCTAAAAACAAATACATGCCCCATCTCTTTATGGAAAAAGGAGACCGCCTAGGCTACTCCAATGGAATTTTAACTCTGGCATTTGGGGCTATGATTCTTCTTCTCATTTTTAATGGCAATACCGAACGTTTGATTCCTCTTTATACTATCGGTGTCTTCGTGCCCTTTGCCCTATCTCAGACTGGGATGATTCGCCATTGGAAAAAAGAAAAAGGGGCAAATTTCTTAAAACCTGCCCTTGCCAATATCCTTGGAGCTATCATTTGCTACGCTATTGTACTAATCTTGCTCTTTTTCCGTCTCAGTGATATCTGGCCTTTCTTCCCGATTATTCTCGTACTCACCCTACTCTTCTTGGCAATTCACAGTCATTACCAAAAAGTGGCCCAACAACTGCGACTCTATGAAGGAATCGAAAAACGTACCTACGATGGCAATCTTGTTCTCGTCCTAGTAGGGAATGTCACCCGTGTAAGTGTTGGAGCCATTAACTACGCTCAAAGTATCGGTGACGAAGTCTTAGCCATGCATATTTCTACCAAGGAAACCGCAGAAAAAGACCAAGAAATTCTCCAAGAATTTGCCGATTACTTCCCAACCATTACTCTGAAAAATATCAAAACCAGCTACCGCGATATCATTACCCCTACTGTCAAGTATGTCAAACGAATTTCCGAGGATGCCCAGAAAAAGAACTATACAGTCACTGTTCTGGTACCCCAGTTTATCCCTAATAAACCTTGGCAAAATATTCTACACAATCAGATGAGCCTCAAACTCAAATACGCCCTTCGTTGGCACCAAGACGTTGTTGTCGCTAGCTACTCTTACCACTTAAAAGAATAAAGAAAAGGCCCTACCAGAACCAATAAGCGTCTGATAAGGCCTTTTTCTGAATCCAGTCACTATGCTTATACTCAATGAAAATCAAAGAGCAAACTAGGAAGCTAGCCGCAGGCTGCTCAAAGCAGTGCTTTGAGGTTGTAGATGAAACTGACGAAGTCAGCTCAAAACACTGTTTGGAGGTTCAGATAGAACTGACGAAGTCAGCTCAAAACACTGTTTTGAGGTTGCAGATGAAACTGACGAAGTCAGTCACATATATACGGTAAGGCAACGCTGACATGGTTTGAAGAGATTTTCGAAGAGTATTAACTGAAAAGCATGACTAGGCATATTATTGAATGTGGTTAGCTAAATCTTCCTGAGCTTTTTTATTTGACTCAGCTTTTTCTTTCAGCCATTTTTCATAGAGTTCTTGGTACTGTTTAGCAGTTACTGGCTCTTTTTGCAATTCAACATATTTGTAGTTGTCCGCATTTCCCTTATGACCAACGAATGAGAATGGACCTGTAAACGGTACAGTCTTACGGAAGATTGGGTTGGCTCCACCACTTTGAACTGGTAGGAAGAGGGCACTATCTGTCAACCAAGCTTGGGCTTCAGCGTATTTTTCATAGCGAGCTTGAGTATCTGTGATTTCCGCATCAGCCTGATCCAAGAGTTTCTTATAGTCAGAAAGACCAAGCTTGTCCTTCACTTCCTTGTCTTTTCCTTCAGACAAGCCCATGTTTTTCAACTGAGAACCTGTCTCTGGATCTAGAATCGCTAGGTAAGTCTTAGGATCTGAGTAGTCTCCTCCCCATCCTGAGATGTCGATGTCGTAGTCTTTTTGTTCTGCTGTATCTGCAAAGTAAGTTGCCTGGTCTTTTTCATCCGGAGAAAGTTGGATAACATCAATGACTACATTATCCTTACCAAGAGTTTCTTCCACTGTTTGTTTGAAAGATCCAGCCTGTTGCACATCCAACTTAGCAGTCTGGTCAACTGGCATATCCAAATGAATTGGGAAAGTTACTCCCTGAGCTTGCAGGCTTTCTTTAGCCTTAGCAAATTTCTCTTTGGCCTTATCAGGGTTCAAGAAGGCTTGCTTACCATCGTTTAGGTTGATATTGGCCCAATCTTTACCGTAGTTGACAATTTTTTCATTAACAATATCACCAAAGTTCTTATCGCCAACTTGAACAAAATTACTTGGTGTAACTGTGTTACGCAAGATACGGTCTGCTCCATCTTCACCATTTGTCTGTGCTGCATAGGCATGACGGTCAAAGGCAAAGTTGATAGCCTGACGGAAATCTTTATTTTGCATAGCTGCGCGTGAATCTGTCTTTTCCTTATCAGACTGTTTCATAGTCTGCTTGTAGCTTTGACGATTGACGTTGAAAAGATAGTAGAAAGTAACTGAGTTTTGTGGTGTATAAGTAATCTTGTCCTCATTTCCCTTTTTGAGTTCAGCAAAGACTGAGCTGGTTGGGAAAATACGACCATCTGTATAGTTACCATCCAAGAAACCTCTTGCAATACTGTCTTGGTCAGAACCGTCAAAGAATGAAAGTTTCACTTTCTCGATTTTGACATTGTCCTTATCCCAGTAATTAGGATTTTTATCAAATTCAATCAAAGATTTTGATGTGAAGGACTTAAACAAGTAAGGACCATTTGACAAGATACTTGATGGTGTCACACTTCCAAAGTCATCTCCCTTAGACTTCAAGAAGGCTTCATTTACAGGACTAAGAATACTTGCTGTTGTTTTAGAGTTCCAATAAGTCTCTGGTTGGATGAGGGTGTATTGGAGGGTGTAATCATCCACTGCCTTCACACCAACGGTTCCAAAATCAGATGATTTTCCTTCAACATAGTCTGCTAGCCCCTTGATGGAGTCTTGTACCAAGTACAAGTTTTCAGCCTTTTTATCAGCTGCATACTTGAGACCAGTCACAAAGTCATGAGCCGTTACATCCGCATACTCTTCTCCTTCAGAAGTGTACCATTTAGCTCCCTGACGGATTTTATAAGTGTAAGTCAAACCATCTTTTGACACTGTCCATGACTCAGCCATAGATGGAATGAGATTGCCATACTGGTCATTTTCCAACAAGCCATCAATCAAGTTAGTTGTGATACTAGATGTAGAATCTCGTGTAGAGGTAATATAATCCAAGGTGTCTGGGTTATTGACAAAGATATAAGAGTAAGTCTTGTCTGCATTACTTGATTGAGATGACCCACATGCTGCTAAAGCTAGACCTGCTGTCAAAGCCATAGCTCCAAAAAGCATAACTTTTGATTTCTTCATGATTATTCTCCATTTTTTACAGTATGTGAAATATTATACACCATTTGAGCAAAAATATAAAGCCTTTTGTACTTTTTTACAAAAATAAAAATCAGTAGACTCGAGTTCCTACTGATTTTTGATATAGTTCGTTTGGATTATGCAGCCAAAACTTTGCGTCCTTTACGACGACGAGCTGCCAATACGCGACGACCGTTTTTAGTTGACATACGGTTACGGAATCCGTGTTTGCGCGCACGACGAAGTTTACTTGGTTGATAAGTACGTTTCACGATGAATACCTCCTCATAGATTTTGTATTCGTTTAGCCGGCTATAAAGTGATCAGTTACTAAACATACTTTACTATTCTATCTGATTCTTTCACTTTTGTCAATAGCTCTAGGCAAATGTTTCCAGCTTTTTCGAATGTAAGCCCTATCTACGATACTGTTTCAAGAAACGAGTCATCTTTTCTTGGATTTGGGCTAGTTCATCAACACGAGGAAGGTAAACGATACGGAAGTGGTCTGGTTCCTGCCAGTTAAAGCCTCGACCATGAACCAAGAGAACCTTTTCCTGCTTCAAGAAATCAAGGACAAACTGCTCATCATCATCGATACGGTACATAGTGCGGTCGATTTTCGGGAAGATATAGAGTCCGGCCTTCGGCTTGACCGCAGACAAACCGGGAATATCTTGAATGGCATTATAGATAAAGTTTCTTTGCTCATAGATTCGTCCACCAGGAAGGAGCAATTCATCGACTGATTGGTGGCCACCCAAGGAAGTTTGTACGACTTGTTGGGCCAAAACATTAGAGCAAAGGCGCATATTGGACAGCATATTGAGACCTTCGATATAGCCTTTAACGTGTGTCTTAGGTCCAGACAAGACCATCCAACCCACACGGAAACCAGCGATACGATGAGATTTTGACAGACCATTCATGCTGACACAGAAGACATCAGGTGCCAAGCTAGCCACCGGCGTATGCACATGCCCATCCATTACCATGCGGTCGTAAATTTCATCCGCAAAGATAATCAAATCATTTTGACGGGCAATTTCAATGATTTCCAACAAGAGTTCCTTAGGATAAAGGGCTCCAGTTGGATTGTTTGGGTTAATAAGGACGATCGCCTTGGTATTGGAAGTGATTTTTGACTTGATATCGTCAATATCTGGATACCATTCTGCAGTCTCATCACAGATATAGTGGACTGCATTTCCTCCAGCTAGGCTGACAGCGGCTGTCCAAAGAGGATAGTCTGGCATAGGCACCAAAACCTCATCTCCATTGTCCAAAAGCCCCTGCATGGACATAACAATCAACTCACTGACACCATTTCCAAGGTAAATATCATCAATATCCACATTGGGGAATTTCTTCAATTGGCAATACTGCATGATGGCCTTACGGGCTGAGAAAATCCCTTTGGAGTCAGAATAACCTTCACTATCACGCGCATTCATAATCAAGTCATGAATGACCTCGTCTGGCGCTGTAAAGCCAAATTCTGCTGGATTTCCTGTATTCAGACGTAAAATCTTTTCTCCGTTTGCTCGCATCCGCATGGCTTCTTCCAAAACAGGACCACGGATATCATAAGCAACATGCTCTAACTTACTAGACTTGTTATATTCTTTCATCTTGTTTCCTCAATTCATCAGGATAGTAACATTATACCACTAGAAAGAGAATGCGACAAGTTTACTGAAAGGTGTTACTAGATTCGAATAGAAGAAAAGCCTCACTAAAAGCGAGGCCGAGACAGTGGTGATAGCAGGTATTTTGCCAAAGAAACATCACATGCCAAAAGATAAACCTAGAAAAAGCAGGCCTAGAAAGGAGTCATAGAGAAGATTGAACATGAGGAAAAGCCCCCATATCATCAAGTAATCCCAGCGACCACTTCTTTTTGCAACTAGGAACAATAGCAGATGGTAGAGTAGGTGAAAGACTAAAAAACCAACAAAACCTGGATAGAGAAGTGGAATCAGCCTCTCTAATTGCCAGATCATAATCACTTCTACCAAGACTGAAACTAGGATGATTCCATAATAAAGGAAATTTGATGTTTGAAAAGAGTTTTTCATCATTATCCCTCCCTTCACTTCTTTCCTGCTATCCTTTCTTTTATTTTATCATATATTTATATAGATTTTAAGCGCTAATATTCTTTTGAAAAATACTTTTTTTGCTTTACTTCTATAGTGAAAAGGTTTACAATTATAGTAAGAAAATTTCAGGAGGTTTCATTATGGCACAACGTTACCAAAATATCATGGTCGCAATCGATGGTTCTAAAGAAGCGGACTTGGCTTTTGTCAAGGGAGTTCATTCTGCTCTACGAAACGACGCTAAACTCACCATCGCACATGTCATTGACACACGCGCTCTCCAAAGCGTATCCACCTTTGATGCTGAAGTTTACGAAGAACTCCAAGTCGACGCTGAAAGTCTGATGAAAGAGTACGAAAAACGTGCTAAAGATGCTGGTGTGGCAGATGTTCATATCGTCATTGAAATGGGAAATCCAAAGACCCTACTGGCACGTACTATTCCAGATGCTGAGGAAGTGGACCTCATCCTCGTTGGTGCAACTGGTCTCAACGCCTTTGAACGCCTCTTGGTCGGTTCTTCATCTGAATACATCCTCCGCCATGCTAAGGT
>CAUQGR010000002.1:0-56941 GCA_963517545.1 uncultured Streptococcus sp.
GATTCTAGGGAGCTACTCTATGAAATTTTTTGATGAAAATTACTCACAAGAAATAATATATAGAACTGTTTAAATATCTTCAGGATAGAAAAAGAAATTGTCCAGGCACGAAGAAACTGTATATTTGTTGCTAAACTGTACATCATCTTTATGATACAGTATTTCGTATTTCTCAACTACATAAGCTCCGAAAACTAAAATGTGATAACCCTTTGATAACCTCTCGATTTTCAAAAGGATTATATATGTAAATATTGAGGATTTATCTCTTAAAATTACTTGATTTTAGTGATAATTTACCATAAATATCATAATGTAGAAAAAACCAGGTCTTAAGAAAGCTCGTAAAGCATCACAATTCTCAAAACGTTAATCAATACGATTATATCAACGTTTCAAAGCACTCAAGAGTTTACCTCATGGGTGCTTTTTTCATGTTTTTTTGAAAAGTTTACCTTATTTTCACCTTATTGTTTTAGAGACTTTAAAGCAAATTCACCTGCTGTCATAGGAACTACATTAGAAGTGTTGACATAAGTCTTTGTTGTAATCGTGTCACTATGCGTTAGTGCTTTATAGATTCCATGGTTTAATCCAGTTTTAGCTATTTTATTTTCTCCTTTATTTTGTTATTTTTTGAGTACTAGCTTCTCAGTAAAAACATTGAGAGCAGATACCACAGAATTTCCATTCAGCGAAGTGTCCGATAAGAAAATAGGATTAACTGCTTCAACAAGAGCATCTTCTGGAAAGACTGTTGTAGAAGCTGTTGTAATAACGTGGAAGGCACCATGAGTTTCACTATTTAAAATATGTCTTTGGTACTTTCCTTCCTTACCAAAGACATAGCGTGGTGCATTCCCAATTTTTCGTAGTAAGCAGTGCCGATAAATTTTGGTAGCATGACAAGTGTTTCTGGGATCATAAGAGCTTCCTTTCTGAGTGTAAAATAAAAAGAGTTAAGCTAGTTGCTTCACTCTTGAGTAGTAGTGAGTAGAGAGTTTACGTTTAAACATTTCTAGTATAGAATTCCACTTCGGCATGAGAAAATCCTGTAACAAGTGATTTCTTTGCTAAAGACTCTAAGTTATTCAAAGCTTGAGTGTATAGTTGTGAGATTAGTTTATCAGATGAACTGAAGATTCTATAAGTAAATGTGTAATTATCGTAAAGTCGTTTACATTGTAGTGCGAAAAAAGTTTGTCATAGTTTCCTCCTTTATTGTAAAAGTAAAAAAGCTACTAAGAAAAAGAATACATAGTAGCTTTAGAGTGAGTCTATCGAGGTAGATAGACAGCAGTAAAGAAAAGTTATTTGGTTGAAGGAACTCTCCTTCACGGTGGCAATGTTTAGCAAGGTGCTTTGCATCAATTACCATCGCTTTCCCAGCCAACCTCAATAGGTAGTCATTATCATACCCATTGGGTTCTCTTACGCCCTTTGGCGAAGCCAGTTCACTTTACTATTCGGAAAAGTGCGAAAGTCCGAAATGCGTGGAAGTCCACAAAAAATGTTTTAAATCTTCACCTAAACCATCAAACAGATTTGACTTTTCTTTCCAAAATATTTACAATAAGGGTAGAAAGTTTATGTGTTGTTCTGACGATCAGTCCTCTGGTTGTCAGACGCACTTTTTATTAAATTTTCAAAGATCGTGATTTAGCATTGAAGATAAGGTTATTATTTTCAATTGCTGTACAACTATTAGTTGTTGACTATGTTATACAAACGAAAGTTGTAAATGTCAACGGTTTTCTGCAAAAATTTAAAATATTTTTTTGAGATCACATATGGAATTCGCAGAACGCTTGAAAACACTCAGGAAACAAGTGAAACTAACACAAGCTCAAATAGCTGAAAAACTAGATATTTCCCAACAAGCATATGCTTCATGGGAACGTGGAGCAAAAAAACCAACACAAGAAAATCTTGTTAAGATTGCACAAGTTTTAAATGCGTCCGTGGATTATCTAGTTGGAAACTCAGAAGAAAAATCAGATGAATTAGACAATATTGAATTACTTTTCCGTATGAACTCAAAAGGCTTAACTGATGAAGAGAAGAAAGTCTTTAAAAAAGAGTTGATTGAATTTATGGAAGAACGGAAGAAAGCTTTTAAAGTAAGTGACATTAAATAACTTTTTAGTTAATTTTGCTCTTACTAATTTAGCTTATTAATTGATTTGAGGGACTAATATGGTACTATATTTAAGTATAATTTCTTTTTTTGCGATAAATTTATATCAGGTTATCGCAAGAAAATTTAATAAAACTGTTTTTATTATAGGTCTTTCAACCGCCTTCTGGTTAATTACCTTACCTACTTACTCTTTTGATACAGATTTTTTAACAATTATCAGTAAATTTCTTCTATCACTACTTAAACTGACAGATTTATTTTCTTTTGGAGTAGATGTTCAGGCTCTAATAGACAACCTTCCTAGTAGTATTAATACTAGCTATCTATACTTTTGGATAGTATTTCTATACAGTTGTTCTTCTTTTTTTACTTTGTCTTTTCTACTTTCTTTATTTAGTCAATTTTTGTCAGTATTAAAAATACGCTATTTCAATAAATCTTGTAATTATATTTTTTCTGGTACAAGTGATAATCATAGGAAGTTTGCTTATCAATTAAAGCAAACTAATGAAAATTATAAAATTATTTTTACCTCTGTAAAATTAGATGATACATTACAAGATATCACTGCACTTAATTTCTCAAGAGATGTAACTTATCTTTCTTCAAAGTTAAAAAGAGCAAAGCAGAACCATTATTATCTTTTAGACAAAGATATTACTTCGATTGAAAAAGCACTTAATTTAATCGAATCATATGGTGAGCAAACTACTAATGATTTCATATTTGTACAAGACTCAGCAAATATATTAGAAAATTATTTACAAAGAAAACAACGAACAGATGAACAACTAAAAGTTAGATTAATCAATAGCTCTAGATCTACCATTTATAATTACTTCTTTGAGAATTACACCTACCTTAGAAATATATTTCATACTAAGGGAAAAATAGTTGTGGTTGGAGATAAAGATGTAGCTAAGGAAATCGTTAAATTACTTCTTTGGCTGTCACAAATCGTAAGTCATGAATTAGAGCTACTTATTGTTACTTCATCGGATGAATTCGAAAATAGTTTGAAATACGAAATGCCAGCTATTTTTGAACCTATAGAGTATGAAACACCTTATTCCATAGAGTTTAAAAAAGTTTCAGAGTTATCGTCAAGTATAGTTTACTTAGCAATAAAAGATATTCAAGATTTAAGTTCAATTTTTATGGATGTTAATGATTTTATTAATATAGAGTTAGCAAATCATTTAACACAAAGTCAGAGGTCTGATTTAATCCTAGCATTTACTTTATCATCTCCTTTGCTTTATGACATAAACATATCCAACTTCAAAAATAATCTAATAGATGTTTATCCATTAAGTGTTCATTATAATTCTAATTTAGAAAAAAGAGCTCTTGAACTTCACAAGAAATATCAAGATAAATTTATTGAGCAAACATTTTATAACAATCAATATAATTATTTTTCATCCATGTCAAGAGCTTTGGGGGACAAATATATGATTGGGCATGTTTATATTGATAACGACCATAAAATACCAAATACACAAAATTTAATTAACGAACACAACCGTTGGTCTATATATTTAAAAAGTGAAGGATGGCTTTATAATAAACAAAAAGATAAATACAAGAAGCACCACCATTTATTAATACCTTTTGATGATTTATCCGAAATTGAAAAGCGAAAGGATTTAAATTGAACTGCTTTTTAGAATAAAATTTCAAAATGATAATATAGAGGAATAGGCATGAAAATAATTGTTTTCTTTGTTGTTTTAACTTTTACTCACATAATTTGTATAGCAATGGATAAAAGCTATATAAAATATCGACTTTTGAAATTATTTATGCGTTTTGCTCCTACCTTACAAGAAGAATTTTACAAACAAATTGATGAAATTGCCCCTAATAAAATTCGTGCATGGTATATTGATGAGGACGATAAATTCTTGTTTCAACAAAAATTTAAAATAGTTTATCTAATACCGATATTATGGGTATTACTTATTGGTATAGGGTATTTTATTGCTTTCAACACTATTTTATTAGTTAGTTACACAGCATTTATAAGTATTTTTGCGATTTCTTATAAGTATGTTGAGATATACTCGTTACAAACTTATAAAAATCCGACATTTCTAAAAATTGATAGGACGAAATTTAAATATCAAGGACAAGTTATTTTATTACATGTAGGTAGCATTCTTTCTTTTACTCTTATATACATTGCATTTTTTAATCTGTTTTCAAGCAGGAATTTATTGTTTGAAAATACTCTTATATCAGTGGTGACATCTTATTTTATGTTGGTTTTAGGAACACTAATTCAGGACTATTTTATTAAATTGGCACTTGAAATTTATGATGAAGACTATTCATTTGAGGAAATTAGTAATTCAGATAAAAAAGTGATTCTTTATCTTCGTTCTTTTTCTATAGATAATACTTCTATTTATTGTCCCTCACATTTAGGAGGAAGCTTCCTTCGTTACTTTTTACTTCCAAGGATTCAGTTTCCACAATTATTAACAAAGGTATTAGAGGGTTCAGGACAAGGTTTCGTTGTTGGAATTGGGAACCCTCATGAAACCTATCGAGGCAAACGATTCCACGGTTTTTCTAAAACATATGTTTTGGATGATTTCAAAGGTGAGGATAAATGGAAGAAGGAAATAAATAAGTTACTAGATAGAGCAAATCTTATAGTAAGCATAGCAGGGAAAACAGAAGGTGTTTCATGGGAAATCAATTCAATAAAATCAATGAATGGAATGGAAAAATCTATTATACTTTTTTCTCCAAAAGATGAAGAAGAAGGAGATGTTAGCTTAATTACAAATATCCGAAGAAAACTTGATATTTTTGATGTGGACTTTCCTTCAAAATTTTATGATATTCAATTTATTGGATTACATGTAAAAAATTATGGACCAATTTGGTATTTAAACTATGGTAGAAGTTACTATTCATATATGTTCTCTCTCTTATCTCTTACAGGTACAATACAAAACGATAAAGATTTTTTTCAAAAACAATCGATAAAATAATATAATATAAAAAAGTGGGCAATCGTCTACTTTTTTTATATAATAAATTAAACCGATTAGGTTTAGTTTTGTTCGTTGTGACTTAAAGGAGGTGTTATTCGTTGGATGAATTGCATTCAAGAGTAAGTAAAATCACAAAACAAGTTCTTTATTCCTATATGAAAGAGGAAGAAATTTCAACCCTGAACTATCACTTTCACTATTATTTTGACTATTGCATTCATGAGAATAACATTCAAGTCATTAGTCACCACTTTTCAAATCATAAGATTGAAGGTTTGACAGTTATTGATAAACTAGGGACGAGTTTTTCCTATGAGTAAGACAATCCTGTAGCCAAGCGTAACTTTACCTTATGTCATGAATTAGGGAACTTAATTTTGAAGCACGAAGGCTCTTATTTTACAGAGTCGGTGGATAATCAGGAATCAATTCTAGAGTGAGAAGCCAATGTGTTTTCAGCTATTGTACTCATGCCTGATATAGTGTTACTATCCAAGATTTACTACGCTTGTGATTCTTTCCAAAAGGTCAAAGAGAATCTAGAAGTTTCAAAACAGGTACTTTATTTCCGACTGATTGACTTGTTGAGAGTTTACCAAGTAGATGACGAGACAGCCATCAAACAGGCAGTAGATGAATACCTAGATAGTCAAAACGCTTCCCTTCACCATTACTTTCATCAGCTAAAAGAAACTTTGAACGCAGAGTTCAATCAATGTCAACCATCACTTATAGCACGGATAAAAAAGAGAATGAAACAAACCAATTTTGTAATAAGTCAAGAATTAGCAGAATTACTTGATCAGACAAGATGGGGTGAGATTAGAGCAGTAAAGAAATTCAAGGTGTGGCTTGTTTACAATAAGGGAAAATCTTTAGCCTACGTGTGGGATAGCAACAAACTATCAGAGACAGAAGCTAGAAGAAAGGTAAATTTAGAATTATTGATCATGTGAGGTGAATCATGTATCAACCAGGAAAATTAAAAGCTCGGAGGAAAGAGCTAAAACTAACACAAAAAGATATTGCAGATAAGCTAGGAATTAGCTATCAAACCTATTCTGCTTGAGAATGTGGAGTCAAAGAACCATCTAGAGCAAAAGTGCAATAACTAGAACAGATTCTAAATGTCCCAAAAGGTTATTTTACAGAGGTCGAAATCGTCCGACTATATAACACTTTATCAGATAAAGGTAAGAATAATGCACTTAATTATGTCAGAAACCTAGTTCAAAAAGAAGAATGTAAGAATGTTGTTTCAAAAACAGCAAAACTATACGAATATCATGTTTACGAAAAAATGTCTGCTGGTATTGGCTCATCTGTTTATAATGATCAGAACTATGATACTGTCTATTTTGACGAAGAACTAGCCCATGACTCTGCTTCATGGGTATCTGGCGATTCAATGGAACCCAAATATCAAAATGGTTCTGTGGCTCTCATTCGTGAAACAGGGTTTGATTATGATGGTGCAGTATATGCAGTAGTCTGTAATACTCAGACATACATTAAAAGAGTTTACCAGGAAGAACAGGGTTTACGGTTAGTTTCTATCAATCCAAAATATCGAGATATTTTTCTTTCGTATGATGAAGATCCTAGAATTGTAGGTATTATTGTTGGGAATTTCTTACCTGTTGAATAGTAATATTATTAATGTAAAATAATAATAGTGTACTTTTTTTGTTTATGGAGATTGAAAATGAGAAAAGAAAATACTGAAATAAAAAAGGCATATGATGAATTACTGAAAACTAAAAATAAATGTGGGAAATATAGTAAAACATTGTTTCACATCCATACTCCAGTATCCCATGATTACAGATTGTTTAAAGTTTGGAACGATTTATCTGAGAAAGAATGGAACAAACTAGCTATAGAAGATTATCTTTTAGAAGTAAAAAATAATAAGCTTTTTCCAGAGGAATATTTTAAAACAAAAGATGGTGATAGTATTATTTATAATAACTATCAAAAAAATGGTTTTGAAGATGAAAAAGAGCAAATATCATTTTTGGTAGTTGCTCAGAGTTTATATCGAGAAAATATTTCAACAATAGTGGTTTCTGATCATAATACAATTTCAGGAATTAAGAAAATGGAAAAAGCTATAAAAATTGTATCTGAATTGAATATCAACAAAGGTAAGGAGTATATTGAGGTAATAAATGGAGTGGAAATTTCATGTGCTGATAGAATACATGTTCTTGTAGCTTTTCCAAATGAGAAAAGTGAAATTGTTAAAAAATGGCTAGAAGAAAATCTTATGGGCATTAAAGAGGGTTCATATAAAGCTAGTTTAGATGTTATTGATACTTTTAATAAGGAAGAATTTATCACTTATCTTGCTCATATAAACAGTTCGGATATATTTAAAGATGGAAAACTTTTTACTAATGCTTATAAGAAAAAATTATTTTCGAAAGAATATTTGAAGTATATAGGAGTTTCAAATAAAGACAGTATTTCAAATGTTAGAAATTACATTTCAAAAATAAATAAAGAGGTTAGTCCATTTTTTATTCTGGATAATGATTCACATTATATTGAAAACCATTCTATTAATCCCATGTGGATAAAATTCAGTAAGAGAAGTTATAAACAATTGAAAGAATCTTTATCAGAGTATGATGTTACAGTAAAATTAGACAAACCAAATAAGAAAATAAAAAAAGTTATACGAGGTATGTATTTACCTACTAATAAAGAAGCTTTTTTGTCAAGTAATGATAAATTTAAAATTTTGTTCTCCGACTCATTAAATAGCATTATAGGAGGAAGAGGGACCGGGAAAAGTACTATTTTAGAATTAATTCAATTTGTTCTTTCACAAAAAGCTGAGTCAAAACAGAAGTTAGAATTTTTATCTAAACATTCAAAAGTCTATTTATGGTATGAAATGTTTGAAAAACAGTACATAATTGAGTTGAATCTTCCTAAACAAAATGAGAATGAAGATATCTATGATTTATATCAAGTTAGAACAAGAAGTACTGATAAATATTGGTTTCATGAAAATAGAATAAAATCAAAGATAATAGAAAATCATTTATTAATTTATGAAATTCTAGATGATGAAAAAATTATTAATGTACCAAAAAGAAAGAGAGAATCATTACTTAATGAAATGTTTGATAGTAGATATTCTGTTAACGAATTAGTTAATTCCGCGAGTAGTGGCAAAATAGATGATTTTCTACGTGGTACACTTTTCAAGGATAGAAAGAACAAAGAATATAACTTCTCCGAAAAAATTGATAAAATAGAAAAGATAATTCCAGCAATTGAATCTGCTAATGAGAAATTAAGTAAACAATATAATTTTATAAATTCAATTATTGATAATTTTAATAGTCAACAAACGGGAAATTTACAAATTGTTTATAAGCAGGAACTTAAGTATCTTTTACCGGACCGCTTTGAAACATGGTTTTTCCCACCAGGAAAAAATTTAAAAAGGCCTTTCAAAGGGTACATGCTGTCCTGTGAAGATATTATTGACTACTTATCATTTGTTTTTGATAAGATAGGATTTATAAATTTTATAAAAATGATGAATGACAGGGAAATTTATTATGAGAATCAAATAATTCAAATTGCAAATCAGGGGAACTCTAATTCAATTTATTCCGACTTGTCTTTAATAGCGGTTAAAAAATCAAATGTACATGATGTTTTTGATGAAATTTTCAATATTTGGGACAATCTAGATCTATTTAGCATAGAAGACTACTTGAAGGATACATATAATAATTGTGAAAAGCTCTCTTTAGAATTCAATATTAACTCGAAGGTTACAGATAAAAATAAGAAAGCAATTTTTAAAGATGTTACTAACTTAAGTTTAGGTCAAAAAGTGGTTGCAATGCTTGATTTTATTCTCGCATATTCTGAATTAACTGATGATAATCGTCCATTGTTAATTGATCAACCAGAGGATAACTTAGATTCCAGATACATTTTTAATAATTTGGTAAGTATATTACGAGATGTAAAATCAAATCGTCAAATTATTATTGCCACACATAATGCTACAATTGTGACAAATGCATTGTCAGATTTAGTTATATTAATGAAATCTAATGGTGAACATGGGTGGATTGAAAACTCTGGATATCCAAGTGAAGATAAAATAAAAAAATATATTGTTAATTATCTTGAAGGTGGAATAGAATCTTTTAAACATAAAGTTAAAATATATAAAAGTATTATTTAATTAAAATAGTTGAACCATAGTTTTTTGATTTGAAGAAATTCTTACTACTTTTTAAAGAAATTTGGAAATGTTTTTTAAATAATTTAGGTAATATTTTTGTGCAACTGACATTCTAAAATATAGAGTTAAGACGATTGATTTTATGGAGATATCTATTATGCAAAAATTATTTTCATTAGATGGAAAAGTGGTTAGAATTTTAACTTTTTTTGACAGATTTAATTATTTTAAATACTCTATTTATTGTTAGTTGTATTCCAATAGTTACAATTGGGGCATCACTAACTTCTCTTACGACAATGTGGTATCGTATTTTAAAAGGTAAAGATACCGATATTGCTTATCATTATTTTCGGATCTTTAGACAAAATTTTAAACAATCAACTTTTATTTGGTTGTTTATCCTCCTAATAGAATTACTTTTATATGTGAACTATTGTCTTTGGGGCTATTCAAGTTTACTTTCAGAGTATAGTTTATTGTTAGTGTTGCCCTTTTTATTTGTTATAATACTTTTGATGAGTGTTATTTTTCCCTATATTGGTCTATTTAAAGATAATCTAAAAAATAGTATTGTAAATAGCGTATTAATTTGTATGTTAAATCCAATACAAGCTATCATGTTGGTTTTATTTAATATGTCTGTACTGTATATGAGTTTTAGTAGTCCAGAACGAGTTTTAACAGCTATTTACGTATTTACATTTGGGGGATTTGCTTTTTGCGGATTGATGAATGTAACGATAACAAATAAAATGTTTGATAAGGTAAAGAAATTTACTAAAAGGAGGAAAACAAATTGAAAATTTTTAAGGGAGAGTTTTATCGAATCTCTGTATTAACAGACAAGTTAGTAAGGTTAGAATACTCTCAAACTGGAAATTTTGAGGATAGAACGACACAACTTATCTATAATAGAGATTTTGGCCAAGTTTCGTTAGATTATATCGAGACATCAAACGTACTAGATATTATGACGGACTATTTTCATTTGCACTTTAATAAAGGAGAATTTAACGCCGAAAATTTATTTATAGAATTAAAAGGAAATTTTGCCGTATATGGTAGTCGCTGGTATTTTGGTGAATCTATTGAAACGTTAAAAGGAACAGCTCGGACTCTGGATGAGGCAGATGGAGCAATCTCGTTAGAAGATGGAATTATTAGCAGAAATGGTATAGCCTTATTGGATGATTCTCAAGGATTTATTTGGGATGGACAGTCTGGTTATATTGAGAGAGAAAATCAAATTGACCTCTATTTCTTTGCCTATGGGCATGATTATAGAGGAGCAATCAGAGACTTTTACCATTTGACTGGTTCAACACCCTTGTTGCCAAGATATGCTTTAGGGAATTGGTGGAGTAGATATTGGCCTTATACGTCGGATGAATACTTGGATTTAATAGACAGATTTAAAACAGAGAAAATTCCATTATCTATCGGTGTGTTAGATATGGATTGGCATATAACTGACATTCCAGCTCGTTTTGGAAGTGGCTGGACAGGATATAGTTGGAATAAAAACTTAATACCTAATCCAGAACAGTTATTGCAACAACTTCATGATAGAAAGTTGAAACTCTCCTTAAATGTCCATCCTGCTGATGGTATACGGGCTTATGAAGAAGCTTATCCTCAAGTCGCAAAACGATTGGGGTTAAATGTAGAACTAGAAGAACCTGCTATTTTTGATTTTTTTAATCCATCTTTTAGAGAAGCCTACTTTAAAGATGTTCATTATAAGCTAGAAAAGCAGGGAGTAGATTTTTGGTGGATTGACTGGCAACAGGGGACTCAAGGCATGTTGGATCCACTGTGGCTTTTAAACCATTATCATTATCAGGATAGTTGTAAAAATGCAGAAGGTGGCTTGATTTTATCAAGGTATGCAGGTCCTGGTAGTCACCGCTACCCTGTTGGTTTTTCAGGAGATACCATTATTAGTTGGAATTCCTTAAGATTTCAACCTTATTTTACAGCGACAGCATCAAATATCGGTTATAGTTGGTGGAGCCATGATATCGGTGGGCACATGCTGGGGGATTATGACGAGGAGCTACAAACTAGATGGCTACAGTTTGGCGTTTTTAGTCCGATAACTCGCTTACATAGTTCTAGAAGTCCCTTTAATAGTAAAGAACCTTGGTTTTTTTCAGAAACAACATCTAAGATTATGAAGAAATACCTTCGTTTGAGACATCAGATGATTCCATATCTATATACCATGAATGTAAAGACACACGAGGAAGGTGCCCCTTTAATCAGCCCAATGTATTATTTCTACCCAGAGAATGATGAGAGCTATAATGTTCCAAATCAATACTTTTTTGGAACAGAACTGATGGTGGCTCCCATTGTAGAGAAGATGGATTTGGCATTCCAATCTGCAAAAGTGGATGTATGGTTCCCTGAAGGTGAATGGTATGACTTCTTTTCAGAGAAAAAATATGCAGGTGGTGTGAAGTTAAGTGTTTATAGAGACATTTCGACGATGCCTGTGTTTGCAAAAAGTGGTGCAATCATTCCCTTGGTTGGTTCTGAGATAGATATGGGTGTTGATTTACCTGAAGTTGTAGATTGGTATGTATTCCTAGGCAAACAACATTCTTTTGAAATGATTGAAGATCAAAATGGTCAAAGATATAAAACAAGATTATCAATCGACTGGGAAATGGGGATGGTAGAGTTAACATTACAAGGAGATTCTAGTATCGTTCCAAGCAATAGAAGGCATAGAATTCATTTTAAAGGAACGAATGTGTCTATAATTGAATTGCCAAATAAGAATGATACAGCTAGATTTGAATGGAAAGATAATAAAATACCATCTCTGAATGACGAAGTTTTCAGACTACTAAAGACAGCTTCTCTGCCATATGAATTAAAAGATAGATTGTTAAATCAATTCATCAATGCCAAAAATTCTCATGAGTTAATGAATATCTTGCATCATCAGGATAAGGAATTGAGAGGGCGTTTGTTGGAAATGATATTTACTAGCGAAAACTAATTGAGACATTTCGTACACAATTTCTATTCTTTGATTGCTAATTATTATTTTTTAATGTGTAACAGTTTTACATCTCTATGCTTATTGGCTTGTATTTTAGTAATTACAAGTTTGGCATAGGGATTTTTTGTTTACTGAAGAGGAAAGGATAATATTAAATAAAAATCAAAAAGCAAACTAGGAAGCTAGCTGCAGGTTGCTAAAAATACTGTTTTGAGGTTGTAGATAAGGCTGACGAAGTCAGTCACATATATACGGTAAGGCGACGCTGACGTGGTTTGAAGAGATTTTCGAAGATAATGAAGAGGAAAGGATAAGTATGTTTCAAGGTTTGAAACATTTTTAAACTAAACAAGAGCAAATTTTTAAAGGTGATTTCTCAAAGTAACTTTTGCTTGCCTGATCGCAGTGGAAGTTAGTCTGAAATGGATTTTTATGATGGAATTAAGTATGAGACGTGTGATTTTTTTCAGAAAATTTTCTAAAAGAAATAGGATTTGTTTGACATTTATTTGAAAATTCTGTAAAATGAATTATTATATCGTTCAAGGAGAATATATATGGAAAAACAGAAAACATTTTTTGGACATCCTATGGGCTTGTCCACCCTCTTCTTTACAGAGATGTGGGAACGCTTTTCTTACTATGGGATGCGAGCTATCCTACTTTACTATATGTACTATAGTGTGCAAGATGGTGGGTTGGGGATGGATAAGACCACGGCTGCATCGGTTATGGCGATTTATGGCTCGCTGGTATTTTTGTCCTCGGTTATCGGTGGTTTTGTCAGTGACCGTATTTTAGGAAGCCGTAAGACTGTCTTTTACGGTGGGATTCTGATTATGCTAGGGCATATTGCTTTGGCAACACCTTTTGGACAAGTGGCTCTCTATCTTTCTATTGCCTTGATTATCTTTGGTACTGGATTTTTAAAACCCAATATATCAGATATGGTTGGGGGAATTTATGAGAAAGAGGATGATAGACGGGATGCAGGTTTTAGTATCTTTGTCTTTGGTATTAACTTAGGTGCTTTCGTTGCCCCTTATTTAGTAGGTTATCTAGGTCAGGAAGTCAATTTCCATCTAGGTTTCTCATTAGCTGCCATTGGGATGTTCTTTGGTCTGGTGAAGTATGTTTTAGATGGGAAGAAATACCTGCCTGAATCAAGTCTTTACCCCACTGATCCCCTTTCACAGAAGGACCAGCAGACCTTGATTAAACGCTTGCTGATTACACTTGTCATGGTTATTCTTGTGGTTATAGGTTTAGTCTTTACTCACCAGTTTAACGTGGATATGATTGTTAATATCTTTACAGTGATTGCTGTAATTATTCCAATCTACTATTTCTTTAAGATTTTATCTAGTCAGAAAATAACTGCCACTGAGAGATCTCGAGTATTTGCCTACATTCCTCTATTTATCGCTGGAGTACTCTTCTGGTCTATTGAGGAACAGGGTTCTGTTGTTCTCGCTCTATTTGCGGATGATCAAACTCAACTTTACTTTAATGTATTTGGGAATCAGATTCATTTCCCATCTAGCTTTTTCCAAAGTATCAATCCCCTTTTCATTATGATTTATGTGCCGATTTTTGCGTGGTTGTGGGGGAAAATGGGTAAAAAGCAACCATCCTCCGCTAAGAAATTTGCTTACGGTTTATTTGCTGCAGGTTTATCCTTCTTGTGGATGATGTTACCAGGGATGCTCTTTGGGACAGATGTTAAGGTCAGCCCTCTCTGGTTGATTATGAGTTGGGCTATTGTGATTGTAGGGGAAATGCTGATTTCGCCTATTGGTCTATCAGTCACTACTAAGCTAGCACCAAAATCCTTCCAAGCACAAATGATGTCTATCTGGTTCTTGAGTAATGCCGCTGCCCAAGCTATCAATGCTCAAATTGTAAAATTTTATACAAGCGAAACTGAAGTTGCTTACTATGGAATTGTTGGAGGAATTACGATTGTATTCAGTATTATCTTACTCTTCTACGTTCCGCGTATTGAAAAACTAATGTCTGGTATCAAATAGAGAAAAACTGGAATTTCTGTAGGGATTCTAAAAGTTAGATCAATTATTTATTCAAAGGATTTAGTTCTGTATTGCATAGAGCTAAGTCCTTTTAGTTTGATGAAAACTCACAATGTTTCTGATTTTCCTAGTAGACAATCGTCCACTTTTTCTATTTAATACTCAATGAAAATCAAAGAGCAAACTAGGAAACTAGCCGCAGGTTGCTCAAAACACTGTTTTGAGGTTGTAGATGAAACTGACGAAGTCAGTAACCATACATATGGCAAAGCGACGTTGACGCGGTTTGAAGAGATTTTCGAAGAGTATAAGTCAAAGCCAATCAAAAAATCTCACTATTCTTAGGCTAAAGGAGAACTAATCATAGTGAGATTGTGAAATTATAGTAGGTTTTGTATCGCTTCTTCAATTTGTTTGGGGTCTGTTTTGGAAGAGAAGCGTTCAAAGACCTGCCCATCTCGACCGATGAGAAACTTAGCGAAATTCCATTCGATTCGTTTTCCTAGGGGGCCAGATTTCTGCTCTTTCAACCAGACATAGAGAGGATCTGCTTCTTTGCCGTTGACCTTGATTTTGGCAAAACGTGGGAAAGTAGTTTGATAATGAAGAGTGCAGAAGGAATTGATTTCCTCTGCGCTACCTGGTGCTTGTCCCATAAACTGATTGCAAGGAAAGTCTAAAATCTCAAATTCCTGATCTTGATAGCGGTCATAGAGTGCTTGGAGCCCTTGGTACTGGGGCGTTAAACCACATCCAGTAGCAGTATTGACAATCAAGAGAACCTGACCACGATAGGCATCTAGGGGAGTTTCTTGGTTATCTTGGTTTAAGACTGAAAAATCGTATAGTGAGGTCATTGATTACTTTCCCCCTTATGCTTGGTATTTTTAGGAGTTTTCTCTTCTTGTAGTGATAGAAAGCCGTAGGTCAGAGTTCCAAAAATGCTGCCGATAATCAGGCCGTACATTAGGAAAGGACCACTTTTATCAAATTGCATGAGCAACTTCATAAAATCTGGAAGGGACATCTGCTGAACGAAGACTTTATGAAAGATGAGTAGGGTAAAGAGGCCAATCTGAAGACCGATAAACACAACCCAGCTTCGAAATTTGATTTGAGCTTTGCTGTAGGTTTTGAGGATGATTTCTGACTTGTCATCTTTTTCCAGATGGAGTTCTTTGACGGCTCTCTGAGTTTTTAAAGTAATGAAAAAAATGAGTCCAGAGTAAACGTAGGGCATGGCATAGCGAACGGTCTCTATGAAGCGTCCAAATAACAGATAAAACAAGAAGAGGAAGAAGGAAGAATAAACGATTTGAACCATAGAACGGGCACAAGCCTTGTAGATAATCTCTTGTCGGCATTCATCAAAAGGACCTTGGATGTGAAAGAGATTTCGAAGTAGGCGAGTGGTGAAGTCTTCTTTTTTCATACTAGTAACCTCCTAAATGAGCGGTTTTACTGATTTTCTTTTACGAATTGATAGAGATAATAAAGATAAGTGATAGAAGAAAGGCTAGCAATAGTCAGCAGTAAATAATATTTCCAACCGCTTGAGATGAGCATCAGTTGTGGTAAAGATAGAATCATAAAGCACAGTGCTAAGTTGAGTATGCGTGTTTTTTGGGAGTCAATCTTTAGATAAGTCAGTCCTTTGTTAAGGGCTGGAACAAAGACTAGCACGAGGAATATCTCTCTGATTAAGTTCCCTGAAACGATGATGAAGATGAGCAGAGAACTGAACAAAAGATGATAGGTAAGTAAAGTTAGTAGTGATTTCATAGGGGACCTCCTAATTCTGGTCTTTTTTAGCTCTTGCAATACGAAGTGAGTCGACAATATGTATCATCACTCCGAAAAAGAAAGCTCCCAGTATAGTTTTAAAAATATGTTTTGTATTTAGAAGAGAAGTGATAAAATTTGGATTTTCACTTGTTAGGGTATCAATGAGTGGAATTATAAAAAATATCACTGTTCCATAAATCGAACCTGCTTTCAGACCAGGATGACGTAACTGTTTCTTTTCTTTTTTCATAAGGCACCTCCTAATTCTCATCTTGATCTTTCTTAGCTTTTGTAATGCGACGGGAGATGAGGAACTGTATGCTTGCTCCGAAGAAGATAGAACCGAGAATGCTTGATACACCATTTCTTATAGTGAGAAGAGAATGAAAATAGTCCGGACCTTCACCTATGAGTATACTGAGAAGAGGAGTTATAAAAAACATCCATAGACCAAAGAACAAACCTGCTTTCAGACCTGGGTAGTGTAGTTGCTTACTTTCTTTCTCACTCAGCATATCTGGATCAATAGCTGTAATCCCTGTTTTTTTCATTTGGTAGGTGACATAGCCAGCAGCGATGAGGGCAATCACTAAAATCAGAGGAGGATAGATTAGAGCCACTTCTTGAGGGTATTTATAGGCCAGAAGGAGTGGAATAAGATTTCCGAAAATCATCAGATAAAAGAGGAAGATAAAGACTTGATTGCCGATACGATCAGCCTCGCGCCGTTTGTATTCGTCAAGGGGATCAGAGATACCGTATGTGCGTTTGATGAGTTTTTCAGTGAAGGTTTCTTTTTTCATGAGTTTGCTCCTTTTTTAAAAATTATCCTCCCAAAAGAGACTGTTGAGGTCAGTTTGGAGGCTGCGGGCGAGATTGAGACAGAGTTCCAGGGTTGGATTGTACTTGTCGTTTTCAATCATATTGATGGTTTGTCTCGAGACACCGATATCCTTGGCGAGTTCGAGCTGGGAAATGCCTAGTTCCTTGCGAAATTCTTTCACACGATTCATCTGTTCTCCTTTCTGATTTGTGTCGTATATATTTGACTATATTATATTCTTCTATGAAATAGATGTCAAGCATATTTGACATATTTCTTAAAGAAATCTTACTTTTTTTGACCTATTTGTCTGACTAGTGCAAGCTAGTCAGATTTGTGGTAAAATAGATAAGATATGACAAAAGAATTTCATCATGTAACGGTCTTACTCCACGAAACGATTGATATGCTCGACGTAAAGCCTGACGGTATCTACGTTGATGCGACTTTGGGTGGAGCGGGCCATAGCGAATATTTATTAAGTAAATTAAGTGAAAAAGGCCATCTCTATGCCTTTGACCAGGACCAGAATGCCATTGCCAATGCGCAAAAACGTTTGGCACCTTACATTGAAAAGGGAATGGTGACTTTTATCAAGGATAACTTCCGTCATTTACAGGCACGTTTGCGCGAAGCTGGTGTTCAGGAAATTGATGGAATTTGTTATGACTTGGGAGTGTCTAGTCCTCAATTGGACCAGCGTGAGCGTGGTTTTTCTTATAAAAAGGATGCGCCACTGGACATGCGGATGAATCAGGATGCTAGTCTGACAGCCTATGAAGTGGTGAACCACTATGACTATCATGACTTGGTTCGTATTTTCTTCAAGTATGGTGAGGATAAATTTTCTAAACAGATTGCCCGTAAGATTGAACAAGCGCGTGAAGTCAAGCCAATCGAGACTACGACTGAATTAGCGGAGATTATCAAGTCGGCTAAACCTGCCAAGGAACTCAAAAAGAAGGGTCATCCTGCTAAGCAGATTTTTCAGGCTATTCGAATTGAAGTTAATGATGAACTGGGAGCGGCAGATGAGTCCATCCAGCAGGCTATGGATATGTTGGCTCTGGATGGTAGAATTTCAGTGATTACCTTTCATTCCTTAGAAGACCGCTTGACCAAGCAGTTGTTTAAGGAAGCTTCAACAGTGGAAGTTCCCAAAGGTTTGCCCTTCATCCCAGATGATCTCAAGCCCAAGATGGAATTGGTAGCCCGTAAGCCAATTTTGCCAAATGTGGAAGAGTTAGAAGCCAATAACCGCTCGCACTCAGCCAAGTTGCGCGTGGCCAGAAAAATTCACAAGTAAGAGGAAAAAATGGTAGATAAAAAAGAAACAACCAGTCAATTCTTGCAGAATCGTATAAAAAAATTCTCCCGTGTGGAGAAGGCTTTTTATCTTTCCATTGCGTTTACAGCTCTCGTTTTGGCGCTGAGTATTATCTTTATGCAGACTCGACTCCTACAAGTACAAAATGATTTGACAAAAATCAATGCGCAGATAGAGGAGAAGAAGACAGAGTTGGATGATGCCAAACAAGAGGTAAATGAATTGTTGAGGGCAGAACGCTTGAAAGAAATCGCAAATTCTAAGGACTTAAAATTGAATAACGAGAATATTCGATCAGCGGAGTAAGATATGAAGTGGACAAAAAGAATAACCCGATTTGCGATTAGAAACCGTAAATCTCCAGCAGAAAACCGTAAAATAGTGGGGAAGTACATCAGCTTGTTAGCTGTCGTACTTTTCGCTGTCTTTTTGGTCAATTTTGCTGTTATTATCGGGAGTGGTAGTAAATTTGGAACGGATCTAGTCAAAGAGGCTAAGAAGGTTCACCAAATAACCCGTATAGTCCCTGCCAAACGTGGGACTATTTATGACCGAAATGGAGTCCCGATTGCTGAGGACGCAACTTCCTATAATGTCTATGCTGTTATTGATAAAAAATACAAATCAGCAACGGGTAAAATTCTTTATGTAGAAGATGCCCAGTTTAATAAGGTAGCAGAGGTTTTCCATAAGTATTTGGATATGGATGAGGCTTATGTGAAAGAGCAATTAGCTCAACCAAATCTGACCCAGGTTTCCTTTGGAGCAAAGGGAAATGGGATTACCTATGCCAATATGATGGCTATCAAAAAAGAGTTGGAAACTGCAGAGGTCAAGGGGATTGATTTTACAACCAGTCCCAATCGTAGTTATCCAAACGGACAATTTGCTTCTAGTTTTATCGGTCTAGCTCAGCTCCATGAAAATGAAGATGGCAGCAAGAGCTTGCTGGGAACTTCTGGGATGGAGAGTTCCTTGAATACTATTCTTGCAGGGAAAGACGGTATTATTACCTATGAAAAAGATCGTCTGGGTAATATTGTCCCCGGAACAGAACAAGTGTCCCAGCAAACGGTAGATGGCAAGGACGTTTATACGACTATTTCTAGCACCCTTCAGTCCTTCATGGAGACACAGATGAATGCCTTTCAAGAGAAAGTAAAAGGCAAGTATATGACAGCAACCTTGGTTAGTGCTAAAACGGGGGAAATTCTTGCAACGACGCAACGGCCGACCTTTGATGCAGATACTAAGGAAGGGCTGACTAAGGACTTTGTTTGGCGTGATATCCTCTATCAAAGTAACTATGAGCCAGGGTCAACCATGAAGGTCATGACGCTAGCAGCTTCTATTGATAACAATACCTTCCCAGGTGGAGAATACTTCAATAGCAGTGAATTAAAAATAGCGGATGTGACAATTCGAGATTGGGATGTTAATGATGGTTTGACTACTGGTAGGATGATGACTTTCTTACAAGGTTTCGCTCTCTCCAGTAATGTTGGAATGAGTCTTCTTGAACAAAAAATGGGAGATACTACTTGGTTGGATTATCTAAACCGCTTTAAATTTGGTGTTCCGACCCGTTTCGGTTTGACGGATGAGTATGCTGGGCAACTTCCTGCGGATAATATTGTCAACATTGCGCAAAGCTCATTTGGGCAAGGGATTTCAGTGACCCAGACGCAAATGATTCGTGCCTTTACAGCTATTGCTAATGACGGTGTCATGCTGGAGCCTAAATTTATTAGTGCCATTTATGATCCAAATGATCAAACTGCTCGGAAATCTCAAAAAGAAATTGTGGGAAATCCTGTTTCTAAAGATGCAGCTAGTCTAACTCGGACTAACATGATTTTGGTAGGGACGGATCCGGTTTATGGAACCATGTATAACCACAGCACAGGCAAGCCAACTGTAACTGTTCCTGGGCAAAATGTAGCCCTCAAGTCTGGTACGGCTCAGATTGCTGACGAGAAAAATGGTGGTTATCTAGTCGGGTTAACCAACTATATTTTCTCGGCTGTATCGATGAATCCGGCTGAAAATCCTGATTTTATCTTGTATGTGACGGTCCAACAACCTGAACATTATTCAGGTATTCAGTTGGGAGAATTTGCCAATCCTATCTTGGAGCGGGCTTCAGCTATGAAAGACTCTCTCAATCTTCAAACAACAGCTAAAGCTTTGGAGCAAGTAAGTCAACAAAGTCCTTATCCTATGCCTAGTGTCAAGGATATTTCACCTGGTGATTTAGCAGAAGAATTGCGTCGCAATCTTGTACAACCTATCGTTGTGGGAACAGGAACGAAGATTAAAAACAGTTCTGCTGAAGAAGGGACAGATCTTGCACCTAACCAGCAAGTTCTCCTCTTATCTGATAAAGCAGAGGAAGTTCCAGATATGTATGGTTGGACAAAAGCAACCGCAGAAGCTTTTTCTAAGTGGTTAAATATAGAACTTGTATTTGAAGGTTCAGGCTCTACTGTGCAGAAGCAGGATGTTCGTGCTAATACAGCTATCAAGGACATTAAAAAAATTACATTAACTTTAGGAGACTAATATGTTTATTTCCATCAGTGCTGGAATTGTGACATTTTTACTAACTTTGGTAGGAATTCCAGCCTTTATCCAATTTTATAGAAAGGCGCAAATTACAGGCCAGCAGATGCATGAGGATGTTAAACAGCATCAGGCAAAAGCTGGCACGCCCACAATGGGCGGTTTGGTTTTCTTAATTGCTTCTGTTTTGGTTGCTTTCTTTTTTGCCCTATTTAGTAGCCAATTCAGCAATAATGTAGGAATGATTTTGTTCATCTTGGTCCTTTATGGCCTTGTCGGATTTTTAGATGACTTTCTCAAGGTCTTTCGTAAAATCAATGAGGGGCTTAACCCCAAACAGAAATTGGCTCTTCAGCTTCTAGGTGGCGTCATTTTCTACCTTTTCTATGAGCGCGGTGGCGATATGCTTTCTGTCTTTGGCTACCAAGTGCATCTAGGGATTTTCTATATTTTCTTCGCCCTTTTCTGGCTGGTCGGTTTTTCAAACGCAGTCAACTTGACAGATGGTATTGACGGTCTAGCTAGTATTTCCGTTGTGATTAGTTTGTCTGCCTATGGAGTTATTGCCTATGTGCAAGGCCAGATGGATATTCTTCTAGTGATTCTAGCCATGATTGGTGGTTTGCTCGGTTTCTTCGTCTTTAACCATAAGCCTGCTAAGGTCTTTATGGGAGATGTGGGAAGCTTGGCTTTAGGTGGAATGCTGGCAGCTATTTCTATGGCCCTCCACCAAGAATGGACTCTCTTGGTTATCGGAATTGTGTATGTTTTTGAAACAACTTCGGTCATGATGCAAGTAACTTATTTCAAAATGACTGGTGGCAAACGTATTTTCCGTATGACGCCTGTCCATCACCATTTTGAGCTTGGAGGATTTTCTGGTAAAGGAAATCCTTGGAGCGAGTGGAAGGTTGACTTCTTCTTTTGGGGAGTGGGGCTTCTAGCAAGTCTCCTGACCCTAGCAATTTTATATTTGATGTAAGAATGGCACCCTGATGTTTCAGGGTGTTTTTGCTTTTTAAAAAATATTGGTCAATCAAAGTCAAAATCCTTGACCTTTTCTGACTAATGTAGTATATTATGAACGTAAGGTAAATGAAAGCCTTACTAGAACACTTATACTCAATGAAAATCAACGAGCAAACTAGGAAGCTAGACGCAGGTTGCTCAAAACACTGTTTTGAGGTTGCAGATAGAGCTGACGTGGTTTGAAGAGATTTTCGAAGAGTATTATTTAAAGTAAAATAGAAAGAGGTGGGGTCTATGTTTAATCTAGAAATCTTCAGAAGTAAAGATAGTCTACTCCTGCTTGAAAAAGAAAAACCAGAAATAGTACCTAGAGTAGCGATTTAGCTAGTCTAAATTTTTTAAAACAAAGGTCAAAGATAGTCAATATCAGTAATAATAAATAACAAAAAGAGGTAAAGAATATGAACAACAACTTTAATAATTTTAACAACATGGATGATTTATTTAACCAATTGATGGGTGGTATGCGAGGATACAGTTCTGAAAATCGCCGCTACTTGATTAATGGACGTGAAGTGACACCTGAGGAATTTGCTCACTATCGTGCAACTGGTCAATTGCCAGGAAATGCAGAAGTTGATGGACAAATGCAACAACAGGCTTCAGGTATGAAACAAGACGGTGTCCTTGCTAAACTAGGTCGAAACTTGACTGCAGAAGCGCGTGAGGGCAAGCTGGATCCTGTTATCGGACGAAACAAGGAAATTCAAGAAACATCTGAAATCCTATCACGTCGTACCAAGAATAATCCTGTTTTGGTCGGAGACGCAGGTGTTGGTAAGACAGCAGTTGTCGAAGGTTTGGCACAAGCCATTGTGAACGGTGATGTTCCAGCTGCTATTAAGAACAAGGAAATTATTTCCATTGATATCTCTGGTCTTGAGGCTGGGACTCAATACCGCGGTAGTTTTGAAGAAAACGTTCAAAACTTAGTCAATGAGGTCAAAGAAGCAGGGAATATTATCCTCTTCTTTGATGAAATTCACCAAATCCTCGGTGCTGGATCTACTGGAGGTGACAGTGGTTCTAAAGGGCTTGCAGACATTCTCAAGCCAGCCCTCTCTCGTGGAGAATTGACAGTGATTGGGGCAACAACTCAAGACGAATACCGTAACACCATCTTGAAGAATGCTGCTCTTGCTCGTCGTTTCAACGAAGTCAAGGTTAATGCTCCTTCTGCAGAAGATACCTTTAAAATCCTTAAAGGAATTCGTGATCTCTATCAACAACACCACAATGTCATCTTGCCAGACGAAGTCTTAAAAGCAGCAGTGGATTATTCTGTTCAATACATTCCTCAACGTAGCTTGCCAGATAAGGCTATTGACCTTGTGGACGTAACGGCAGCACACTTGGCAGCCCAACATCCTGTAACAGATGTTCATGCTGTTGAACGGGAAATTGAGGCAGAAAAAGACAAGCAAGAAAAAGCAGTTGAGGCAGAAGATTTTGAAGCAGCTCTAAACTATAAAACACGTATCGCAGAATTGGAAAAGAAAATCGAAAACCATACAGAAGATATGAAGGTGACTGCAAGTGTCAACGATGTGGCTGAATCTGTAGAACGAATGACGGGAATTCCAGTCTCACAAATGGGAGCATCAGACATCGAACGTCTGAAAGATATGGCTCATCGTCTGCAAGATAAGGTAATCGGTCAAGATAAGGCAGTTGAAGCTGTAGCCCGTGCTATCCGTCGTAACCGTGCCGGTTTTGATGAAGGCAATCGCCCAATCGGTAGCTTCCTCTTTGTAGGTCCAACTGGGGTTGGTAAGACAGAACTTGCTAAGCAATTGGCGCTCGATATGTTTGGAACCAAGGATGCGATCATCCGTTTGGATATGTCTGAATACAGTGACCGCACAGCTGTTTCTAAGCTAATCGGTACAACAGCAGGCTATGTGGGTTATGATGACAATAGCAATACCTTAACAGAACGTGTTCGTCGCAATCCATACTCAATCGTACTTTTGGATGAGATTGAAAAGGCTGACCCTCAAGTCATCACCCTTCTCCTCCAAGTTTTGGACGATGGTCGTTTGACAGATGGTCAAGGTAACACTGTCAACTTCAAGAATACGGTGATTATCGCAACTTCAAACGCAGGCTTTGGTTACGAAGCTAACTTGACAGAAGATGCGGATAAACCAGAATTGATGGATCGTTTGAAACCTTACTTCCGTCCAGAATTCCTTAACCGTTTCAATGCTGTCATCGAATTCTCACACTTGAGCAAAGAAGATCTTTCTAAGATTGTAGACCTTATGTTGGTTGAAGTTAACAAGACGCTTTCTAAGAAAGACATTGACTTGGTAGTGAGCGAAGCTGCTAAAGAATACATGACTGAGGAAGGCTACGATGAAGTCATGGGTGTTCGTCCACTCCGTCGTGTGGTTGAACAACAAATCCGTGACAAAGTCACAGACTTCCACTTGGATAACCTTGATGCTAAACACCTAGAAGCAGATATGGAAGATGGTGGTTTGGTTATTCGTGAGAAAGCCTAAGACAGAATTTTGAGAATAAAAAAGAAGGAGCCAGCTGAAAAAACTGGTTCCTTTTTTGTGTTTAAATCACATGACGTTCAAAGGCATCATCTGAAATCCCTTGTTCCAAGATGAGTTTCGCCCATTCTTTAGCAGAGAAGAGGCTGTGGTCCTTATAGTTTCCGCAAGATTCGATGGTTGTTCCAGGGACGTCTTCCCAAGTAGTAGTCTCAGCGATTTCCTTGAGCGAATCCTTGATGACGGCCGCGATTTCAGCACTGGTGTGGCGCCCCCACATAATCATATGGAAGCCTGTGCGGCAACCAAATGGTGAACAGTCAATCATGCCGTCAATGCGAGTACGGATGAGTTTGGCCAAGAGGTGCTCGATAGTGTGAAGGCCAGCAGTAGGGATAGAGTCTTCGTTTGGTTGCACCAAGCGAATATCAAAGTTGGAGATAACGTCTCCCTTTGACCCTGTTTCTTCCCCAATCAAGCGAACATAGGGTGCTTTAACAATGGTGTGGTCAAGTTCAAAACTTTCAACAATAACTTCTTTTGACATGGTAAATCCTTTCAGTTTTCTTCTTTCATTATAACATAAAGCCGGCTCTTGAGGCAGAGAGAAAACCTCTCCGAGAGTGGAGAGGTTCAAATCTTTATTTACGATACAAGCGGTCGTATTGGTAGTAAGGGTCAAAGGTTACATTGATACCCAATTTACGAAGGACATTCTTGTCTTCATCGGTTAAGATGATGGTTGAGTGGGCTTCGCTTCCTTTGAGGTTGCCAAGTTCTTCCATAGCATGAGCAGCATCAGGATTTTCTGTAGCTGTGATAGCAAGTGCAATCAGGATTTCATTTGAATGAAGGCGTGGATTGCGGCTGCCGAGATGATCGATTTTAAGACCTTGGATTGGCTTGACAACTTCAGGTTCGATTAGTTTCACTGCTTTAGCGATGTCAGCTGATTTCTTGATGGCGTTGATAAGAGCAGCGGCTGTAGGACCAAAGAGTTCTGAGTTCTTACCAGTGACAATTTCCCCGCTAGGCAATTCAAGGGCTAGGGCTGGTCCGCCAGTTTCTTCTGCTTTTTGACGGGCAACGACAGCAACCTTACGGTCTGCAGGTGTGATGCCTAGGTCGTTCATGAGCAACTCGATTTTCTTGACAGCAGCTTCGCCCACTTTTTCAGCTTTAAAATCAAGAACAGTTTGATAGTAACGGCGGATGATTTCTTGTTTAGAAGCTTCGACAGCAGCTTCATCATCTGTAATAGCGAAACCAACCATGTTGACACCCATGTCTGTCGGTGAAGCGTATGGAGACTCTCCTAGGATACGTTCCAACATGCGTTTCAGAACTGGGAAGATTTCGATATCACGATTGTAGTTGACAGTGGTTTCTCCGTAGGTCTGGAGATGGAAGGGGTCAATCATGTTGACATCGTCAAGGTCTGCTGTGGCAGCTTCGTAAGCCAAGTTGACAGGATGATGAAGGGGCAGGTTCCAAACTGGGAAGGTTTCAAATTTAGCGTAGCCAGACTTGATACCATTGATTTGGTCGTGGTACATATTGGACATACAGGTTGCCAATTTTCCAGAACCAGGTCCAGGAGCGGTTACGACAATCAAGTTGCGACTGGTTTTGATGTAGTCATTTTTTCCCATGCCTTCTGGAGAAATGATGTGATCCATATCCGTCGGATATCCTTTGATTGGATAATGAAGATAAGAATCAATTCCGTTTTTCTCAAGTTGGTTGCGGAAGGCATCTGCAGCGGGTTGGCCAGCGTACTGTGTGATGACTACTGAGCCGACAAAAATTCCCAGTTCATTGAATTTGTCAATCAAGCGAAGAACTTCTTGGTCATAAGAAATGCCCAAGTCACCACGTGCTTTGGAATGCTCGATATTGCTAGCATTAATAGCAATCACAACCTCAACCTGCTCTTTCAACTCTTGCAAGAGCTTGATTTTATTATCAGGCTCATAACCAGGAAGGACACGAGCGGCGTGGAAATCTTCTAACATTTTGCCACCAAACTCTAAGTAGAGTTTGCCGTCAAATTGATTAATGCGCTCCAAGATGTGGTCGCGTTGTAGATTCAAATATTGTTCAGAACTAAAAGCTTGTTCAGAACTAAAAGCTTGTTTTTTCATTTTTTTACCTCTGACCTCTATTATAATAAAAAATTGGAAGTTAGGAAACTATGGAGTTAAAAAAGGAATCAAAAAGATTAGGCAAACGCTTGCATAAAATTTTAAAAAGCGCTATCATAGACTACAGATTATTAAAATAATGAGGTAAGAAGATGCAAGAAAAATGGTGGCACAATGCCGTAGTCTATCAAGTTTATCCTAAGAGCTTTATGGATAGCAACGGAGATGGAATTGGCGATTTGCCAGGAATTACTAGTAAGTTAGACTATCTAGCCAAGCTGGGGATTACAGCTATTTGGCTTTCTCCAGTTTATGACAGTCCTATGGATGATAATGGCTATGATATTGCTGATTATCAAGCGATTGCGGCTATTTTCGGGACCATGGAAGATATGGACCAACTGATCGCGGAAGCTAAGAAGCGTGATATTCGTATCATCATGGACTTAGTGGTCAATCATACCTCAGATGAGCATGCTTGGTTTGTCGAGGCCTGTGAAAATCCCGACAGCCCTGAGCGAGACTACTATATCTGGCGGGATGAACCCAACGACCTAGATTCTATCTTTAGTGGTTCTGCTTGGGAATACGATGAAAAGTCAGGTCAATACTATCTTCACTTTTTCAGTAAGAAACAGCCTGATCTCAACTGGGAAAATGAAAAACTTCGTCAGAAAATTTATGAGATGATGAGTTTCTGGATTGATAAAGGGATTGGCGGTTTCCGCATGGATGTCATTGACATGATTGGGAAAATTCCTGACGAGAAAGTAGTCAATAATGGTCCTATGCTCCACCCTTATCTCAAGGAAATGAATCAAGCGACCTTTGGAGATCAGGATCTCTTGACAGTAGGGGAAACCTGGGGAGCAACTCCAGAGATTGCTAAGTTCTACTCAGATCCAAAGGGACAAGAATTGTCTATGGTCTTCCAGTTTGAACATATCGGTCTTCAGTATCAGGAAGGGCAACCTAAGTGGCACTATCAAAAAGAACTGAATATTGCTAAGTTAAAAGAAATCTTCAACAAATGGCAGACAGAGTTAGGAGTTGAGGATGGCTGGAATTCGCTCTTCTGGAACAATCATGACCTTCCTCGTATCGTATCAATCTGGGGAAATGACCAAGAATACCGCGAAAAATCTGCCAAAGCCTTTGCAATCTTACTTCATCTCATGAGAGGAACTCCTTATATCTACCAAGGTGAGGAGATTGGGATGACCAACTATCCGTTTGAAACGCTGGACCAAGTAGAAGATATTGAATCCCTTAACTATGCGCGTGAAGCTCTTGAAAAAGGTGTTTCGATGGAAGAAATCATGGACAGTATCCGTGTCATTGGACGTGACAATGCCCGTACTCCAATGCAATGGGATGAGAGCAAAAACGCTGGTTTCTCGACAGGTCAGCCTTGGTTGGCAGTCAATCCAAACTATGAAGTAATCAACGTTCAGAAAGCGCTGGCAAATCCAGAATCTATTTTCTATACTTATCAGAAACTGGTTCAAATCCGTAAGGAGAATAGCTGGCTGATTCGAGCTGACTTTGAACTATTGGAAACAGCTGACAAGGTCTTTGCCTATATCCGTAAAGATGGCGACCGTCGCTTCCTAGTTGTGGCCAACTTATCCAATGAAGAGCAAGACATGACAGTAGAAGGAAACGTCAAATCTGTCTTGATTGAAAACGCCCTAGCTCAAGAAGTCTTTGAAAAACAAATCTTAGCTCCATGGGATGCTTTCTGTGTGGAATTACTATAAATATTTTTTACAGAAAAATTTAAAATTGAAATCGCATAAAAACAAGGGAGGACTGTATGAAAGACAGAAATCCTTTGTTTTTTTATGACTAAAGTTTATAAACTTTAGTCATAAAATTCAATTAACTTTACAAATTCCCACTATTTTGGTAAAATAAACTTATGTTATAAAAACTAACATAAAGGAGAAAGAAGATGACTACAAAAAAGCGTGTCCTTAGTGCAGGCCTGACTTTTGCGGCTGCTTTGCTTTTAGCTGCTTGCGGACAATCAGGTTCAGATACAAAAACTTACTCATCAACCTTTAGTGGAAATCCAACTACATTTAACTATCTATTAGACTACTACGCTGATAATACGGCTATCATTACCAACCTAGTTGATGGTTTGCTTGAAAATGACAACCATGGAAACCTAGTTCCATCTTTGGCAGAAGACTGGTCTGTTTCGAGCGACGGTCTGACTTATACCTACAAATTGAGAAAAGATGCCAAATGGTTCACAGCTGACGGTGAAGAGTATGCCCCAGTCAAGGCACAAGATTTTGTGACAGGTATTAAGTATGCAGTGGATAATAAATCACAGGCCATTGACTTGGTTCAAAACTCGATCAAGGGCTTGAATGATTATATTACAGGAGCGGATTCTGACTTTTCTAAGGTTGGGGTGAAGGCCATTGACGACCAGACTGTCGAGTATACTTTGACACGCCCAGAACCTTACTGGAATTCAAAAACAACCAATAGTATTCTTTTCCCAGTAAACGAAGAGTTTTTAAACTCAAAAGGCAAAGATTTTGGCACCCTATCTCCAGATAGCATTCTCTACAGCGGACCTTATTTGTTAAAAGATTTCACATCAAAATCATCTATCGAGTATGTGAAAAATCCGCATTACTACGATCATGACAAAGTATCAATTGAACATGTGAAATTGGCTTACTTTGATGGTTCAGACCAAGAATTGACTATCCGTAACTTTGAAAGTGGAGCTTATTCAATCGCTGGGGTTTATCCAAATAGTTCTAACTTCGCCAAGACCAAGGAGAAATATAAGGATAATATCATCTATAGCTTGCAGGACAAGACTTCTTGGTATTTCAATTTCAACGTCAACCGTAAGGCTTACAACCATACGTCTAAAACGACAGATGAGCAGAAGAAGTCAACTGAGACAGCTGTCTTGAACAAAAACTTCCGTCAAGCAGTGAACTTTGCCTTGGACCGCACAGCCTATTCTGCCCAGTCAAATGGGGAAGAAGCAGCTAGCAAGACCCTTCGTAACACCCTGGTACCTCCTACATTTGTCCAAGTTGGAGACAAGACCTTTGGAGAAGTAGTTGCTTCTAAATTGGTCAACTATGGCACAGAATGGTCAGATATTAACTTGGCAGATGCTCAGGATGCCTATTTTAACAAAGAAAAAGCCCGAGCAAAATTTGCGGAAGCTAAAAAAGAATTGGCAAGTCAAGGTGTGACTTTCCCAATTCACTTGGATGTGGCGGTTGATCAGACAAGTAAAAATGCCGTGACAGGTATGAACTCAGTTAAGCAGACCCTTGAGTCAGTTTTAGGTGCTGATAACATTGTCATTGATGTTCAGCAACTTTCAACAGATGATTTTAATAACGTAGCCTTCTTAGCGCCGACAGCAGCTGATCGTGACTATGATTTGAACTTTGATGGCTGGGTAGGTGACTATCAAGATCCATCAACTTATCTCAATCCTTTCAATGCAGAGGATGGATTCTACCTTAAGATTTTTGGATTAGATGCCAAGGAAGACAAGGAAAAAATCACTAGCCTAGGTCTTGATACCTACACTAAGATGCTCAAAGATGCAGATAGCGAAAATAAAGATGTAGCCAAACGCTATGGAAAATATGCTGAAGCACAGGCTTGGATGATTGACAATTCTCTGATTATGTCAGCCATGTCAAGTGGTGGAACAGCATCTGTAACCAAAGTAACGCCATTTACAAGAGGGTATTCACTGGTTGGCATCAAGGGTGACGGCAATAACTACAAATATATGAAACTGCAAAAAGATACTGTGACAACCAAACAGTATGAAGAAGCCAAGACTAAATGGGAGCAAGAAAGCAAAAAAGCCATCGAAAAAGCTCAAAAAGAAGCAGAAAATCATGTAAAATAATGAAAAATAGCTTTTTCAAGGAAAATCATAAAGACAAACATCAGTTTTGGTGCTTGTCTTTTTAAATCACTCGGATATGGAAAACTGAGAAATGATTTGTTTTGTGCTAAAATAGATTGAAACCAATACTCAATGAAAATCAAAGAGTAACTGGGAAACTAGCTCAAAGTACAGCTTTGATGAGGTTGTAGATAGAACTGACGAAGTCAGCTCAAAATACTGTTTTGAGGTTGCAGATGGACGCTGACGTGGTTTGAAGAGATTTTCGAAGAGTATAAGTGCTTATGATGTCCAAATAACCTATATCTAAGAATTTTTATAAACTCGCTAAATGTAGAATTTATCTTTAGAAAGTGATACAATAGTAATGTTAAATGTATAGGTGTTATCATGAGTAGACGTTTTAAAAAATCACGTTCACAGAAAGTGAAGCGAAGTGTTAGTATAGTTTTGTTGACTATTTATTTATTGTTGGCTGGTTTTTTATTGTTTTTAATCTTTAAGTACAATATACTTGCTTTCAGGCACGTTAATATAGTGGTCGCAGTTTTTGCCTTGATAGTTGCTGTGATTGCCGCAATATTAATAATCTATAAAAAAGCAGAAAAGTTCACGATTTTCTTTTTGATACTAGCTGTTTTAGTGAGTTCAGTTTCTTTATTTACTCTGCAGCAATTTATAGGCTTTACAAGTCATATTAATGCAACTTCAAATTATTCAGAGTATTCTCTCAGCGTCGTCGTTTTAAAGGATAGCGATATCAATAATGTTGCCCAATTATCTAGTGTTATGGGACCAACAGGTACGGATAATGAGAATATTCAAAAGCTAATCTCTGATATTAAGACGAGTCAAAATAAGGATTTGACGGTTGATAAAAGTACTTCTTACTTGTCAACTTATAAAAGTTTGATTTCTGGAGAGGCCAAAGCCATTGTCTTAAATAGTGTATTTGAGAATATTATTGAGGCAGAGTATCCAGATTATGATTCTAAAATTAAGAAAATTTACACTAAAAAAATGACCAAGGATGTTGAGACCCCTAAGGTATCTAAAGATCGCTTCTTTAATATCTATGTCAGTGGTATTGATACTTACGGTGCCATTAGTTCAGTTTCGCGCTCAGATGTCAATATCTTGATGACGGTCAATAGGGATACGAAGAGAATCCTTCTTACAACAACTCCACGAGATTCATATGTTCCTATTGCTGATGGTGGAAACAATCAAAAGGACAAATTGACTCATGCTGGTATATACGGGGTTGATTCATCTATTCACACCCTAGAGAATCTCTATGGTGTAGATATTAATTATTATGTTCGTTTGAATTTTACCTCATTTTTGAAATTGATTGACCTGTTGGGAGGGGTAGATGTTTATAACGATCAAGAGTTTTCAGCTCTACATGGGAAGTTCCATTTTCCGGTGGGAAATGTCCATCTAGACTCTGAGCAAGCTCTAGGTTTTGTACGTGAACGCTACTCACTAGCCGATGGAGACCGTGACCGTGGTCGCAACCAACAAAAGGTCATTGTAGCAATTATTCAGAAGTTAACTTCTACAGAGGCCTTGAAAAACTATAGTAGTATTCTTCAAGGATTGCAGGATTCTCTTCAAACAAATATGCCGATTGAGACTATGATGGATCTAGTAAATACTCAATTGGAAAGTGGAGGGAATTATAAAGTAAATTCTCAAGATTTAAAAGGGACAGGTCGGATGGATCTTCCTTCTTATGCAATGCCAGACAGTAGTCTCTATATGATGGAAATAGATGAGAGTAGTTTATCTACAGTCAAAGCAGCTATACAGGATGTGATGGAGGGTAGATGAAATGATAGATATCCATTCGCATATCGTTTTTGATGTAGATGATGGACCAAAGTCGATAGAGGATAGCAAGGCGCTTTTAAGAGAAGCTTATAATCAAGGAGTTCGAATGATTGTGTCTACTTCGCATCGTCGAAAAGGGATGTTTGAGACTCCAGAAGAAAAAATTGCAACAAATTTTATCGAGGTTCGTGAAATTGCAAAAGAAGTAGCAGATGATTTAGTCATTGCCTATGGTGCTGAAATATACTATACCCCTAGTATTTTGGAAAAGTTGGAAAAAAAACAATTGCCGACTATCAATGGTAGTCGCTATGCTTTGATTGAATTTAGTATGAATACACCCTATCGTGATATTCACAAGGGATTAAGTAATCTTTTAATGTTGGGAATTACCCCGGTGATTGCTCATATTGAACGTTACGATGCATTAGAGAATAATGAAAAACGTGTTAGAGAGCTGATTAACATGGGGTGTTATACTCAGATAAATAGTTATCATGTTTTAAAACCTAAGCTCTTTGGAGAAAGATATAAATTCATGAAAAAAAGAGCTAGGTATTTTTTGGACCGTGATTTGGTTCATATAGTTGCCAGTGATATGCATAATTTAGACAGCAGGCCACCATATATGGAGCAAGCTTATGATATCATTGCTAAGAACTATGGAACAAATAAGGCTAGAGAACTATTTGTAGAAAACCCCAGAAAAATTATAATGGATCAATTAATTTAGGAGAAAATATGAAAGATCAAAACACTTTGGAAATCGATGTATTTCAACTATTTAGAGCTTTATGGAAAAGAAAGTTAGTCATTTCATTAGTGGCAATTATAACTTCTTCAGTTGCTTTTGCCTACAGTACTTTTGTTATCAAACCTGAGTTTACTAGTACGACTCGGATTTATGTAGTTAACCGTAATCAAGAAGAGAAGTCTGGTTTAACCAATCAAGACTTGCAGGCAGGATCATACTTGGTTAAAGACTATCGTGAAATTATCCTATCGCAGGATGTTTTGGAGAAAGTTGTTTCTGATTTGAAACTAGATTTGACGCCGAAAGGTTTGGCTAATAAAATCAAGGTCAAAGTTCCGGTTGATACCCGTATCGTATCCATTTCAGTTAATGATCGAGTTCCTGAAGAGGCAAGCCGTATCGCTAACTCTTTGAGAGAAGTAGCTGCTCAAAAAATTATCAGTATTACTCGTGTTTCTGATGTGACAACACTGGAAGAAGCAAGACCAGCGATATCACCGTCTTCGCCAAATATTAAACGCAATACACTAATTGGTTTTTTTGTCGGGTTGATTGCCATAAGTGTTACAGTCCTTCTTCTTGAACTTGTGGACACTCGTGTGAAAAGTCCAGAAGATATCGAAGATGCACTGCAGATGACACTTTTGGGAGTTGTACCAAACTTGGATAAGTTGAAATAGGAGAGAGAGATGCCGACATTAGAAATAGCACAAAAAAAACTGGAGTTCATTAAGAAGACAGAAGAATATTACAATGCCTTGTGTACAAATATACAGTTGAGCGGAGATAAACTAAAAGTAATTTCCGTTACTTCTGTTAAACCTGGGGAAGGAAAATCAACTACTTCCATAAATATAGCATGGTCTTTTGCGCGTGCAGGCTATAAAACTCTTTTGCTCGATGGCGATATTCGAAATTCAGTTATGTCAGGAGTTTTTAAATCTCGTGAAAAAATTACAGGGCTGACAGAATTTTTATCTGGGACAACTGATTTATCTCACGGGTTATGTGATACAAATATTGAAAATCTATTTGTAGTTCAATCGGGATCTGTATCACCAAACCCTACGGCCTTGTTACAAAGTAAAAATTTTAATGATATGATTGAAACATTGCGTAAATATTTTGATTATATCATTGTTGATACAGCACCTATTGGAATTGTTATTGATGCGGTAATTATCACTCAAAAATGTGATGCGTCCATCTTAGTTGTAGAAGCCGGACTTGCAAAACGAAGAGAAGTGCAAAAAGCTAAAAGCCAGCTAGAACAAACAGGAAAACCATTTTTAGGTGTCGTTCTCAATAAATTTGATGTTCAACGCGAAAAATATGGTTCTTACGGTGGTTATGGTAATTACGGTAATTACGGGAAAAAATAGAATGAAGTTAGAGAATCTGGCATGGAAAGGGGTCTACAATATAACCCTCCCAATCTTATAGAATGTACCTGTTGGTTTACTAACTTATATATTGATTGAAATTTTAGAAAACGATATTCTTTAAAAAATATTCTATTTGTTTGGAAGTACAACTGAACTAAACCTTCTAATCCACTATTGAGAAGTCATATATTACTGAAGCATTTAGGATGAAGAAAATTTTTAGTTGTTATAGCGGATAAAATGATTACATTCTTATAAAATCATTGAATTGCCAAATATATATTGAGTTTTTGTGGTTTAACGGGTTGAGATATTTGATTTGATAAATAGAAATAAGATGAACTTTGAATTTATAGTGAGAAATAGTTTATGTATAGTATATTAAAACGATTAGTAGATATATCTATATCTTTAATAGCGATAACGTTATTTTGTCCATTTTTTATCCTAATTGCAATTGCGATTAAGTTTGATTCAAAAGGACCGGTAATATTTAAACAAAAACGTTTTGGAATTCACAAAAAAACTTTTTATGTTTTTAAATTTCGGACTATGAAAGTGGAGTCGCCAAAATATGTGGCAACTCGAGATTTACAAAATCCAGAGCAGTGGATCACTAGAGTGGGAGCTTTCTTAAGGAAAACATCTCTAGATGAATTACCTCAATTATGTAATATTCTTGTTGGTGATATGAGTATTGTAGGTCCTAGGCCAGTAGTGGTAAGTGAACGTGATGTAATAGAGGCAAGAGAAAAATACGGTGCAAACGATGTTTTACCCGGACTAACTGGATGGGCGCAAATCAATGGTCGTGATAATCTATCAACAGATATGAAAGCTGAATTGGATGGATACTATATGACACATAAATCGTTGCTAATGGACATTAGATGCATAGTAAGAACAATACCTTATGTGCTGAAACGTAAAGGAATTGTAGAGGGAAGTCAAAAAGAGAGTTAAGTTGTACGATGAAAATTTTATTTGTTAGTCAACATTATAGACCAGAACCTTTTAGATTATCAGATATTTGTGAGGATCTTGTTGAGAGAGGTCATGAAGTTACTGTTTTGACAGGAATTCCTAATTATCCTGAAGGTAAAACATATGCGGATTATCGGAATAACAAAAATAGACGAGAGACTATAGAAGGAGTTACTGTTTTTCGTTCATATACAATTCCGAGGGGGAAAAGTACTTTACATAGGATATTAAATTATTTTAGTTTTGCTATCAGTTCATCAATAGGGGTTCTACTGGGACAGTATAAAGCAAAAGATGGATCAGAATTTGATTGTGTTTTTGTAAATCAATCATCTCCAGTTATGATGGCATGGGCTGGTATGGTTTATAAAAATAAGTATAAGAAGCCTCTGTTTCTATATTGTATGGATGTTTGGCCAGATAGTTTAACTGTAGGTGGAGTGAAACAAGATGGTTTGATTTTCAAGTTGTTTAAATTTATCTCAAAAAAAGTTTATCGAGCTAGTGATTATATATTTGTAACTAGTCCATCATTTAAGAATTATTTTGTGAAACAATTTGATATATTAGAACAAAAGATTACTTATTTGCCACAATATGCAGAAGATCTGTTTATCCCTGATGAATCGAGAGTTAATAAAGAAAGTGTTGACCTAACTTTTGCTGGTAATATTGGTAAAGCACAAAATTTGGAAACTATTTTGAAAGCTGCCAGCTTGATAGAAAAGAATGCCGATTTACCCAAGAAAATTCATTTTCATTTTGTTGGAGATGGTACGGAATTGTTAAGTATGAAAGCATTAGCTTATGAATTGGACTTGAAGAATGTTTCCTTTTATGGAAGACGTTCTTTGAAAGAAATGCCTACCTTCTATAAAAAATCAGATGCTATGTTAGTTTCTTTAATAGGAGACTCGATAGTTTCTCGTACTATACCTGGGAAAGTACAATCTTACATGGCAGCAGGGAAACCAATTATAGGTGCAATTTCAGGAGATACTAAAACAATTCTAGAAGATGCAAAGTGTGGTTTTGTCAGTCCTGAACAAGATGTGGAACAATTGGCACAAAATATTTGTAAATTTAGTATGTTGTCTACGGAAGAACAAAGAGAGTTAGGAAAGCAAGCTCGTTGTTACTATGAGAAGCACTTTTCTAAAGAGCAGTTTATGACACAGTTAGAAAATTATTTGAGAGAGGGATTTTCCTCATGAGAATTTTAATGATTAATACTGTTTGTGGTATTAGGAGTATAGATACTTTGTTAAAGAAATTTGCTGAGATTTGGCGTTTCAATTTATAGGATTTGAAAGTTTAGTAAGTAAATTTAAGTATTTTCTGTAAGTTAATAAGTTCTTAATAACTTATTAACTATTGTATAATAGCTGTAATTCCAAATAAAAGTACATAGGTACTGACATGTTGACGATAGTAAGGAGGAGAAATGGAATCCCGAAAGAAATTTGTTTGTTTTCCCAATAGTAGTTTGCGTTTTTATATTTTGCAGGCAGCGATTGCCTTATCTATTTTATCGCAGACTCCCTATATCTGGAAGTTTAGTGGGATACCTACACAACTTCTGATTATGCCTTTCTGGATCCTGTTGGGAGTAGTGTCTATTTTTTCTAGAATTGACATGGAACGATCATTCCTATTTTTTTTATTAACAATAGGTTATTTAATTAGCACTATTGCTTTGTTAGATATAGTTACGGGAGTATCTTATGTCTTTAATGGTTTGTCTCAGCAACTCTATTTGGCTGTGGGAATTCTGGTTTTAGGCTACTGGAATGCTGATGTGATTGTTCATTATTGGAAAATCATTGCCGTGACTTTTTTGGGAGCATCTTTGCTGATTTCAGCGGATATTTATTTTCACTATTTTCGAGGATATGCTTTTTCAAATATTGATTATGTTTATCGAGCTAAGAATTCAGCAGCATCTATCTTTTTATCGGCAGTTATTCTCAACTTATCTCTATATAATCGCAAGTGGGCACTGTGGAGAAAAGTATTGTTATTAGCTAGTAGTGGACTACTAGTTTATATGTGTATTCTTATGCGGTCACGAGCAGTTCTCTTAGCGACGGTGACTTTGCCTATAGTGTATATATGGTTTCAGCAGATTTCATGGTATCGTAAGTTAGGACGCATAATCGGTTTTATTACCTTAATATGTGCATTTTTACTCAATTCTACTGTATATAATTTTTTTATCAATAATCTTTTTTTAATGGTGACATCTGAGTCACGATTGTCGAGTTTGTCTTTGGATCATATCTCCTCCAATCGTTTTGTGTATTTTGAGGTCTTTGCTAAAGAGATTTCAGGGCATGAATTGACAGGTATTGGTTATTATTATATGGATAATTTTTATTTAGAGAGTCTCCTAAATTATGGTTATATCGTAGGAATTGCCGTTATTCTGGTAGCTTTATCTCCTATACTCTATGCCTTATGGCAACGTTTCATACCTTACCGTTTTTACATAACTTTTTTGGCCTTGGCTTTTTCGTACACAGTTAATGCTTTATTTGAAGGTTATGCACCTTTTGGACCAGGTGCTAAGAGTTTTATTCTTTGGTTAGTTTTTGGCTGTTTCTTAAATACGAGACTTAGAAAGGTTGGTGAGCACTCTGGAACAAGCTAGTCTAAAGTGGAACTATGTGTTTAACCTTGCCAACAAACTGACCTCTTTGGTCATTCCACTTATTGTTACTCCTTATATTACTAGAGTATTTTCTTCAGATAGGTTAGGGATTTATACATATACAAATACGGTAGCTTCTTATTTTGTTACATTTACCCTGATGGGGATTAGTATGTACGGAAGCAAGCAAATTTCTCTCAAAAGACATGATAATATAGAATCTAATGATGAGTACGCTACCTTGTTGACTGTACAACTACTCAATGCAGGCCTAGCTATGTTAGCATACTTTTTATACGTGACTTTCTTTGTAGGTAGTAATCAGGATATATATTGGATCCAGATGTTGTATGTAATTTCTGCTGGTTTTGATATGACTTGGTTTTTGTCAGGATTAGAACGTTTTCGTGAAATTGCTGTTCGAAATATCATTGTAAATGTCTTATCAGCCCTCATGATTTTTTTCTTTGTGCATACGGAGGCTGATTTGGCTATCTATACCTTAATAAAGGTAGGGACAATTTTTGTCAGTCAGTTAATAATATTTGTTCCAGTTTTTCTGAAACAGCAGTTTTATCTTGTAAATGTCAAGCAGATTAAACTTGCTTATCAAGGTTTATTCTTATTATTTATTCCTGTTTTGGCAGATACCCTTTTTCAAACCATGGATAAGGTTATGTTGGGGATTTATGCTTCCTATGCTGCTGTGGGTTTGTATTACTCGAGTAGGATGATTACAGATATTCCGCAAACAGTCATTACTTCGCTCAATATAGTTTTGTTTCCGCGAGTAACACATCTTTTGAGCCAGGGTAAAAGAGCAGAAGCGGAGAAGCTCTTTTATCAGTCTTTTACTCTAGTTATTGCTCTATCGATAGCTACAGCCTTCGGGATAAGTGCAATTGCTAAGGATTTTGTAGGATTTTTCTTTGGGACTTCCTATGAATCGGTTGCAGATTATGTGCCCAGCTTATCTCTTTATATTTGCTTGGCCGCTTGGAGTGGGACAATTCGTTATCAATATTTGATTCCTCATTCTATGGAACGAGTGTATGTAGTGGCAATTGTAGTGGGAAGTGGATTAAATCTTATTTTAAATGTCCTCCTAATTCCTTATTTTGGAGTCTATGGCTCTATTACAGCCACCATTATATCAGAATTATCGATTTGTATTTATCAAACTTATCCTATTCGGAAGGAGATTCCTCTAAAGGGATTATTGAGTTATGTTTTCATTTTTGGAGGACTATCTTATTTTATGTACATAGCCATTGGTTGGCTACGTTTATTCTTATTAGGACGTTTTACTATCTTTTTACTATTAGTCAGCGAAATACTGTTTGGTGTGTTGATCTTTGCTGTAGCAACTATGATTTATGTTTATATAGGAAATCCAGTTTTATGGAATATGATAAAAAAATATTTAGAAAGTAGGAAAAAAGTATGATTTCTGTCATTATGCCAGCTTATAATGAAGAAAAAAATATTGGAGCAGCTATTGCCAGTATTCAACAGCAAACCTATACTGACTTTCAGTTGATTATCGTCAATGATGGTTCTACAGATGGTACGGCAACTATTGTACAGGAAAAAATCATGGGAGATGAGCGAATCGTCTTTTTGAGTCCTGGAAAGATTGGCAAGGTACCAGCTTATAACTTGGCTTCACAGTATGTAAAAGGAGACTGGATATATTTTATGGGAGCGGATGACCAGTTGCCGTTGGATGCCTTTGAAAAGTGGAACAAGGAGGCGCAAAAGTGGAATCCTGCAGAAAAGGTAGCTTTAAGAGCTAGGATGAAGATGGTTTCTGATTCTTCTAAATATGATGGTTTGGTATTACCCAAGAAAAATACCGTACGTAACTTTAGTGGACCATTGACATTGCTATCAAAAGCCATGCACCGTTTTATTCTTCCTATACCAGATACTTATCCGAATGAAGATACCTGGTGGAGTTGCTGTATCGAACATTTCGCAGATCATGTTTCATTGATTGAGGATATTGTAGTTTATTATCGCGTTCACGAAGGTAATTCTATTTCAAGGACATCTACTTTTGCTCTCTTTAATGAAAAATACCATACACGTCAGATTATACGTCGTGATTTTGTAAATCGATTTAACCAAGAGTTGACAGTAGATCAAAAATCCAAATTACAACGTGAGTTGAAGTTGGAAGAGGCTCGTTATCAAGGAAAAAGATTACCAATTCTATTGGCATCAGGTATTCCAATGGTACATCGGCTTCGGTTGCTCTTTTTATCTAGCAAGTGTTTCTATGCGTTAAAGGTGAAATTTGACCGCTTTTTTTTAGGTCATTAGGAAGGAGGAACAGATGCCGAAGAAAAAAATTGCCTATATCACCAATAACATTGCTCCTTTTAGGGTTATGTTATTAGATGAGCTAGCCAAGCATGCAGAAGTGACTCTTTTTTATGTGCATGAAATTGAGGCGGGGGTAAAGGCTGAGTATGTCAAGCTACGACCTGTTTGCACCAATCTTCAATCAATCACAGAACTAGGTTTATTTCAGACGTTTCAAATGTTGAAAGAGATGGATATGGTCTTCTTTGATGGATATACTGGGTGGGAAAAGATGTTCTTGATGAGCGGTATGTGGCTAACAAGACGGCAGTATGCTATTTCTGTTGATGGTATAATAAATCATAGTAATATCTCACTTAAGCAAAGACTTCTGGATTTTATTAAGTCTGTTGCTCTAAGCAAAGCGGAGTTTGTGCTTAGCACCAATACCCCAACAGATGTTTATATACAGCAATTAGCTCCCAAGGCAAAGATTAAACGACACATATTTTCAACTCTGTCACAGGATGATTTAAAAAGAATAGCTGTTGTAGATTCTGATGCTATTTTTGACAAGTATCAGATAAAAAAAGGAGAAAAAACCTTGCTTTTTGTTGGGAAATTTTTAAAAGAGAAGGGAGTTTCGGAGTTGCTTGCTTTTATGAAAGAACAGAGAGCGGGCACTTCTATACAGCTAATCATGGTTGGGGGGACAAAAGAAGAATTGTCAATTTTTGAAACAGATATTCCTCCTAATATACATATTATTCCTTTTTTAGAAAAACTTGATATTTTAGAACTAATGCGGGTGGTAGATCTCTTTGTCTTACCTACTTATAGTGATACATGGGGGTTGGTTATTGTAGAAGCTTTATCGGCAGGAGTTCCTATTGTTTCTACTAATCGTTGTAATGCTGCTTTAGAATTTATAAAGGATGGCAAAAATGGCTATCTAATGAAGGAATTGAATAAGGAAGAATTAGCCAGTAAGCTGAATGAAGCTCTGAAATTAAATTTTGCTCAGGTGGCTCTCTATGATCGAAAATTGATGGGCAATTACAACTTAGAAGGTGCAGCAAAAAATATTATGGACATCTTGGAGGGAAGTCATGTTTAATTCATCTTGTGCTTTATTTATTGTTAGTTGCGAGACTAATCAGCAGGTAGTAAATCTCCTCATCCAGTCCATGCGTCAGCAGATTTCTCATACGATATCCATTTATGTATCATCAGATGGCCCATTGTTAATCACGGATCCTAGCGTAAGGGTTTTGATTGGTCAGGAAGAAGTTTTTGGAGATCGTATTGCAACTGCTTTGAAACAAGTTACTGAAGAGCGAGTCATTGTTTTTTGTGATGACTTTATCGTAGAAAAACCAGCTAAAATTGAAGAATTAGAAGAACTACTGTCTCTGATGGAAGAGGATACAAGTATTGCTAGTATTGCCCTATCACAAATATCTGGAGGGAATACACCTGAGCGTATTGCTGAGCATTATATAAGACGCACGAAATATTCACCCTATAAGACAACCCTTCAATGCGCTATTTGGAAGAAGTCTAGTTTGATTCAATTCATGAAGGGGAGTCCCTCTCCTTGGGAATTTGAGATTTATCATAACTTTAAAACTTACCTGACGAAAGAGAAATTTTATGCTTTAGAGGATGATATGTTCCAACCTATCCCTTATAATAGAGGAAAGTTGATTATTCGAGGTAAAGTTGTTAAACCTGAAAAAGAACGTTTGGAGGAACTTTTGGGTTATTCATTAGATTTATCGGATTTCCCAGAAACGGAGTCTTTTGTCCAGGGGGAAAATCTTACTGTAGGCTATCGGTTGAAGAGAAAGATGAAATTGTTAGAAAAAGAAATTATTTATCGTTTGAAATCTAAAATAAAGAATAAGAAAGAATAGTGAAAAAGAAAGTTTATAATATTTGGTGGATGCAAAAGATTTAAAGATTGAGTTATCTTTATTTCTACACCTTTAAAAAAATATAGCTTTTCTTTTGGATAAGGTGTATGTTGAAAGTATCACCAATATTATCAGTCAGAAAATATTGTAGTGCGTTATTTTTCATGTTGTTAAGCTTTAAATTTATTTAAAAAGCATTATGTTGAACATCATTATAGATAGGAGTAATAACTATGTTTACAAAGAAAACTCTCCTTATTACAGTGGGGACAGGCTCATTCGGGAATGCAGTTCTCAAACGATTTTTGGGAACAGATATTTCGGAGGTACGTATCTTTTCAAGAGATGAGAAGAAACAGGATGATATGCGTCATGAATTTCAAGCAAAAATGCCAGAAGTAGCTGATAAGATACGTTTTTACTTAGGAGATGTGCGTGATTTAGCTTCTGTTAAAAATGCTATGATCGGTGTGGATTACGTATTTCATGCTGCTGCATTAAAACAAGTCCCTTCTTGTGAATTTTTCCCTGTGGAAGCAGTCAAAACTAACGTTCTAGGAACTGAAAATATTCTCACTGCAGCTATAGAAGCTGGAGTAAAACAAGTCATCTGCCTTTCTACAGATAAGGCAGCCTATCCTGTTAATGCGATGGGAACCTCTAAGGCTATGATGGAAAAGATTGCTGTTGCTAAGTCAAGGACGGTAAAAGAAGATCAGACAAAAGTCTGTGTAACTCGCTACGGCAATGTTCTATGTAGTCGTGGTTCTGTGATTCCCCTATGGATTGATCAAATAAAGCAAGGGAATCCTATAACGATTACGGAACCTAGTATGACTCGTTTTATTATGTCCTTAGAAGAAGCGGTAGACCTAGTTCTGTTTGCTTTTGAAAAAGGAAAAACAGGAGATATCCTGGTACAGAAAGCACCAGCATGTACCATTGAAGTGTTGGCGCAAGCTGTTACGGAACTTTTTGCACCTAATCAAGATATTAAAGTAATCGGGATTCGCCACGGTGAAAAGATGTATGAAACGTTGTTGACTAATGAAGAATGTACGAATGCCATTGATTTAGGCGGCTTTTATCGTGTGCCTAGCGATAATCGAGATCTTAACTATGATAAGTATTTCAACGAAGGGGATGCCAAACGCAATCCCTTAACAGAGTTTAACAGTAGTAATACAGAACTCTGGAATGTCGAGCAGGTCAAGGAAAAACTCTTACTTTTGCCCTATATTAGGAAAGAATTAGCATCTTTAAATCAGTGAGGTATCCTATGAAAATAGCAGTAGCAGGGACAGGTTATGTGGGTTTATCTATTGCAATTCTATTAGCGCAATATCATAAGGTTATAGCGGTAGATGTTATTCCTGAAAAAGTAGAGCTTATCAATCGTCGCCAATCTCCCATTAAGGATGATGATATTGAAACTTATTTAGTGGAAAAGGAATTAGACCTAGTTGCAACATTAGATGGTAATGAAGCTTATCGAGATGCTGACTTTATCATAATTGCTGTTCCAACTAACTATGACAGTAAAAAAAATTATTTTGATACATCTGTTGTGGAAGCAGTTATTGAGCAGATTATTGCGGTTAATTTGAAGGCAACAATTGTCATAAAATCCACAATTCCTGTGGGATATACAGAAAGTCTCCGAACACGTTTTGGGCAAGTTAAGATTCTCTTTAGTCCTGAATTTTTACGGGAGTCTAAAGCACTTTATGATAATCTCTATCCTAGTCGAATCATCGTTGGAGCAGATTTAAGAGATACGGAGCAGGTAGTTCAGGCTGAGCGGTTTGCAACTCTTTTGCAGGAAGGTTCACTTAAACCTGATGTTGAGACCTTAATTATGGGTGTAACAGAGGCAGAAGCAGTCAAACTATTTGCTAACACCTATTTGGCTTTGCGGGTTTCTTACTTTAACGAATTGGATACCTATGCGGAGATGAAGGGATTGGACACTAAATCCATCATTGACGGAGTAGGGTTAGATCCACGAATTGGTAGCCATTATAACAATCCGTCATTTGGTTATGGAGGTTATTGTCTTCCCAAAGATAGTAAGCAGTTGCTGGCGAATTATCATGATGTACCACAAAATATGATGACAGCTATTGTAGAAAGTAACCGTACTCGCAAGTATTTTATTGCCGATCGTATTTTGAAAAAGGCGTTGGAGCTTTCAGACGGTAATCAAACAATCATAATAGGTGTTTACCGCTTAACTATGAAGAGTGGTTCGGATAATTTCCGTCAATCATCAATCCAAGGTGTTATAAAATGTCTAAAGGCCAAAGGTGTAGAAGTAATTATCTATGAACCAACTTTGGAGGATCATAGCTCTTTCTTTGGTAATCAGGTGATTAATGATTTGGAAGTTTTTAAGTCTAGCAGTCAAGTGATTGTTGCCAATCGGATGGAAAAATCTTTATATGATGTGCTAGAAAAAGTTTATACAAGAGATATTTTTCAGCGAGATTAAGTATATGGAGGGAAAAATATGCCATTAAATATTTTAGTGACTGGTTCTAAGGGATTTGTAGGAAAAAATCTTATCTGTACTCTGGAAGCTTTGAAAGATGGACGAGATAGAACTCGTCCTAATTTAGAGATTGGAGAGATTTTTCAGTATGATCGTGATACAGATCCGATTTTATTAGAAGAATATTGTAAGAAGGCCGATTTTGTATTCCATTTAGCTGGTGTCAATCGTCCACAGAATCCTGATGAATTTATGGAGGGAAATTACGGTTTTTCAAGTAGATTATTAGAGAGTTTAGAAAAGTATGAAAATACTTGTCCGGTTCTACTCTCGAGTTCTACTCAAGCTAGTTTAGAAGGCCGATTTTCGAACTCTGTATATGGACAATCTAAGCTAGCAGGGGAAGAACTCTTCTTCGAATATGGAAAGAAAACGGGAGCACCTGTCTTAGTTTACCGTTTCCCAAATCTTTATGGGAAGTGGTGTCGCCCTAACTATAATTCTGCTGTAGCAACTTTCTGTCATAATCTAGCTCACGATTTACCTATTCAAGTAAATGATCCAAGTGTAGAATTGGAGTTGCTGTATATTGATGATTTGATACAAGAGTGTCTAACTGCATTGGAAGGAAATCCTCATCGCTGTAATCTAGATGGATTACAAATCTTACCTAGCCCATCAGGAAACTACTGCTATGTACCAACGACTCATCGTGCAACCTTAGGAGAGATTGTCTTTCTATTAGAAACATTTAAAAAACAGCCTGATAGTTTAGTTATGCCTGAAATTCCTCAAGGATCGTTTGAAAAGAAATTGTATTCTACCTACCTATCTTATTTACCAGTAGATAAGTTTAAGTTTCCTCTGAAAATGAATATAGATGAACGAGGTAGTTTTACGGAACTATTAAAAACAGAAAATGCAGGTCAATTTTCTGTCAATATTTCTAAACCTGGCATTACCAAAGGGCAACATTGGCATCATTCTAAGTGGGAATTTTTCATGGTTGTTTCTGGTCGTGCTTTAATACAAGAGCGTAGGATAGGGCTGGATGAAAACGGACAAGAATATCCTATTCTGAACTTTGAAGTGTCGGGTGATAAGATTGAGGCAATACATATGATACCGGGCTATGCACATAATATTATTAATCTTTCTGATACAGAAAATCTAGTTACTGTAATGTGGGCTAATGAGTCATTTGATCCTAGTCATCCAGATACTTTTTTTGAACAAGTGGAGAAATAAATGAAAATTAAGACAGATTATAGTGATATTCGTTTTAAAGATAATGGCAAACTTAAGTTATTGATTATTGTGGGAACACGTCCAGAGATTATACGTCTAAGTAGTGTTATTACTAAATGTCGAAAGTATTTTGATGTTGTTTTGGCACATACTGGACAAAACTATGATTATAATTTAAATGGTATTTTCTTCGATGATTTAAGTTTAGACACTCCAGATGTATACATGGATGCTGTTGGAGATGATCTTGGTGCTACTGTAGGGAATATTATTAATACTTCATACAAATTGATGAATCAAATTAAACCAGATGCTTTATTGATTTTAGGGGATACAAATTCTTGTCTATCAGCTATTGCTGCCAAGCGTTTACATATTCCAATTTTTCATATGGAGGCTGGCAATCGCTGTAAGGATGAGTGTCTTCCGGAAGAAACTAATCGTCGGATTGTTGATATTATTTCAGATGTTAACTTAGCATACTCTGAACATGCTCGAAAGTATTTACATGAGTGTGGTTTACCTAAAGAGCGCACGTACGTAACTGGTTCTCCTATGGCAGAAGTGTTACATAAAAATTTATCTGCAATTGAGTCTTCAGATATCCATGAACGTTTGGGGTTAAAAAAAGGAGGATATATCCTACTTTCATCTCACCGTGAGGAAAATATTGATACAGATAAAAATTTTCTCTCTCTCTTCACAGCAATTAATAAACTAGCTGAAAAGTATAATATGCCAATCTTGTATTCTTGCCATCCTCGATCTAAGAAAAGATTAAAAGAGAGCAGTTTTGAATTAGATAAACGTGTGATTCAGCATGAGCCACTAGGATTCCATGACTATAATTGTTTACAGATGAATGCATTTGTTGTAGTATCTGATTCGGGAACTTTACCAGAAGAAAGTAGTTTCTTTACTAGTCAAGGTTATCCTTTCCCAGCTGTATGTATTCGTACAAGTACAGAACGCCCTGAGTCCCTAGATAAGGCAGGATTTATTTTGGCAGGTATTGATGAAAATTCTCTTCTTCAAGCAGTTGAAACTGCTGTTAGCTTGGCAGAAGATGAGGATTTTGGCTTACCTGTACCAGACTATGTTGAGGAAAATGTCTCTACTAAAGTTGTTAAGATAATACAGAGCTATACAGGGATAGTGGATAAAATAGTTTGGCGGAAAAACTGAATTGTATATTTTTAATAAAATAATCAATTCTTAATAGAACAGGAATCAAATTGAACGAATTTGATAGAAATGGCTTTTTTGATAGTAGAGGGGATCGCCATTCTATCGGATTATGGCTTGTTTTTGCGCCTTACGTTTGATAGAATAAAGTAACAACACTTTAACAATTGCAGTGAGGTGATAATGATGGCAGTATTTTTTAAAGATGTACTTATTGAAGAGAATACTGATGAAGAAAAACAATATATTTTATCTATTTTAAATGGTGAGTATGACTTATCTGATGATGTAAGTCGTAGATCACGACTACTGAATGAGGAAAGTAAACGCTTGGAAGTGTTTAGTAAGGAGACGCACTCACTTGTCTAGTTCGTATTCTGTTAATTAATTGAAATCAATAAGTATCTCATTGTCATTTTTTTACGATATGGTGAAATTATGCCTCTTACACAGTTATTTGAAACATCCTTAGAAATTGATTTTTAATTGTATGCAAACAAAGTAGAATTCACTTATTTCATTTTATACTAAATGTAATATGAAATAAGTGAATTTTTATAGATAAAGAAGAGTTTACTAATTAAGATAGAATGATTTTCTAGTCTAATAAAAGAGGCAGATAATGAACTCCAAAGGAGCTTAATATGTACGATTATCTTGTTGTTGGTGCTGGTCTTTTTGGTGCAGTCTTCGCCCATGAAGCAGCCTTAAAAGGAAAAAAAGTAAAAGTCATTGAAAAACGAAATCATATTGCGGGTAATATCTATACTCGTGAAGAGGAAGGGATTCAAGTTCATCAATATGGTGCCCATATTTTCCATACTTCTGATAAGGAGATTTGGGATTATGTCAATCAGTTTGCAGAGTTTAACCGTTACACAAATTCTCCTGTTGCAAACTATAAGGGAGAGATTTATAACCTTCCTTTCAATATGAATACCTTCAATAAACTCTGGGGAGTTGTAACGCCAGCAGAAGCACAAGCGAAGATTGATGAGCAACGTGCTGTTTTAAATGGCAAAACTCCTGAAAATTTGGAAGAACAGGCGATTTCTCTTGTAGGTACAGACATCTACGAAAAATTAATCAAAGATTATACAGAGAAACAGTGGGGCAAGCTAACTACAGAACTTCCAGCCTTCATCATTCGCCGTTTGCCAGTACGCATGACCTACGATAACAACTATTTTAATGACACCTATCAGGGGATTCCAATTGGTGGCTACACTCAAATAGTTGAAAAAATGTTGGACCATGAAAATATTGATGTAGAAACCAATGTTGATTTCTTCGCGAATAAAGATCAATATCTGAAAGATTTTTCTAAGCTTGTCTTTACGGGTATGATTGATGAATTCTTCGACTATAAGTTGGGGGAACTAGAGTACCGTAGTCTTCGTTTTGAAAATGAGACCTTGGATATGGAGAATTACCAAGGAAATGCAGTTGTGAACTATACAGATGCAGATACCCCATATACTCGCATTATTGAACACAAACATTTTGAGTTTGGAAATCAAGAAAAGACGATCATTACTAAAGAATATTCTAAAACATGGGAAAAAGGTGATGAGCCTTATTATCCAGTTAATAATGATCGTAATAATCATTTATATAAATCATATAAAAAATTGGCTGATGAGCAAGGGAAGGTTATCTTTGGTGGCCGTTTAGGACATTATCGTTATTACGATATGCACCAAGTAATTGGAGCAGCCTTGCAGTGTGTAAGAAATGAGTTAGATTAAATAAGTAAAACTGACCACCAGTTCTCATTTATAAAAGTATTAGAAATTCCTTGACTATGTGATGTAGTTGAGGGATTTTTGATATTATTCATATTTTTACAACCTTATTGTTTAAAAAATAATTTTCAAAAATTCTGAAAATTGTATTGACAGGACTTGAAAAAGAGTCTATAATGAATAAAAAAACGAAGGAGAAGACTATGAAAACAAGAAAAGTATTGGCTCTTGCGGGAGTGACTTTATTAGCAGCGGGTGTTTTAGCTGCTTGTTCTGGGGGCTCAGGCGCTAAAGGTGAGCAGACCTTTGCCTTTACCTATGAGACCCACCCAGATAATCTCAACTACTTAACAACTGGTAAGGCAGCAACTGCTGACATTACTAGTAATGTGATTGATGGATTGCTTGAAAATGATAAATACGGGAACCTTATTCCCTCAATGGCAGAGGACTGGTCAGTTTCTAAGGATGGATTGACCTACACTTATAAGATTCGCCAGGATGCCAAGTGGTACACATCTGAGGGAGAAGAGTATGCTCCTGTTAAGGCTCAGGACTTTGTGACAGGTCTTAAATATGCAACAGATAAGAAAGCAGAAGCCCTTTACTTGGTACAGGATTCAATCAAAGGTCTGGATGCTTATGCTAAAGGGGAAATTAAAGATTTCTCTCAAGTTGGGATTAAAGCCCTTGACGATCAAACAGTCCAATACACTTTGAACAAACCTGAAACTTTTTGGAATTCCAAAACAACCATGGGTGTGCTTGCGCCAGTCAATGAAGAGTTTTTGAATTCAAAAGGGGATGATTTTGCCAAAGCGACGGATCCAAGTAGTCTCTTGTATAACGGCCCTTATTTGTTGAAATCCATTGTGACCAAATCTTCCGTTGAATTTGCGAAAAATCCGAACTACTGGGATAAGGACAATGTGCATATTGACAAAGTTAAATTGTCATTCTGGGATGGGCAAGATACCAGCAAACCAGCAGAAAACTTTAAAGATGGTAGCCTTACAGCAGCTCGTCTCTATCCAACAAGTGCAAGTTTTGCAGAACTTGAAAAAGAGCTGAAAGACAATATTGTCTATACTCAACAAGACTCTGTTACGTATCTAGTTGGTACAAATATTGATCGCCAATCTTATAAATACACATCTAAGACCAGCGAAGAACAAAAGACATCTACTAAAAAAGCTCTCTTAAACAAGGATTTTCGTCAGGCTATTGCTTTCGGATTTGACCGTACAGCCTATGCCTCTCAGTTGAATGGAGAAACTGGAGCAAGCAAAATCTTGCGTAATCTCTTTGTGCCACCAACATTTGTTCAAGCAGATGGTAAAAACTTTGGCGATATGGTCAAAGAGAAATTGGTTACTTATGGGGATGAATGGAAAGATGTTAATCTTGCAGATTCTCAGGATGGCCTTTACAATCCAGAGAAAGCCAAGGCTGAATTTGCCAAGGCTAAGTCAGCTTTACAAGCAGAAGGTGTGACATTCCCAATTCATTTGGATATGCCAGTTGACCAGACAGCAACTACAAAAGTTCAGCGCGTCCAATCTATGAAACAATCCTTGGAAGCAACTTTAGGAACTGATAATGTCATTATTGATATCCAACAATTGCAAAAAGATGAAGTAAACAATATTACATATTTTGCTGAAAATGCTGCTGGCGAAGACTGGGATTTATCAGATAATGTCGGTTGGGGTCCTGACTTTGCCGATCCATCAACCTATCTTGATATTATCAAACCATCTGTAGGAGAAAGTACTAAAACATATTTAGGATTTGACTCAGGGAAAGATAATGTAGCTGCTAAAAAAGTAGGTCTATATGACTACGAAAAATTGGTTACAGAAGCTGGTGATGAGGCTACAGATGTTGCTAAACGTTATGATAAATACGCTGCAGCCCAAGCTTGGTTGACAGATAGTGCCTTGATCATCCCAACAACTTCTAAAACTGGTCGTCCAATCTTGTCTAAGATGGTACCATTTACAATACCATTTGCATTGTCAGGAAATAAAGGTACAAGTGACCCAGTCTTGTATAAATACCTTGAACTTCAAGACAAGGCAGTTACTGCAGATGAATATCAAAAAGCTCAAGAAAAATGGATGAAAGAAAAAGCAGAATCCAATAAAAAAGCGCAAGAAGAACTTGCCAAACATGTCAAATAAAACAAAAAGAGACTGAGCAAAAAGTCCTTAAAAGAAAAACGCATATTATCAGGTGAAAAGCCTTGATAGTATGCGTTTTATTGTGAAATGAGGAATGGTAGACTATAACGATTTGAAACTGGAATAGTACACTCTTGTTTCTAAAATATGGTTAAAAATTATAGTGTGTTGAATCAAGAACGGTACATTGTAGCTCATAAAATATTTTTAGAAATTGATACTCTTCGAAATCTCTTCAAACCACGTCAGCTTCCTAGTTTGCTCTTTGATTTTCATTGAGTATTAGTTCTAGCTGATGACTTCAAAGCCGTGCTTAGAGTTGATTGTGGCTAACTTTCCTAGTTGGATCCTTGATTTTCATTGAGTATTAGCTATCTTGTAGTAAAAAATCCTGAGAATTTCTAACTCTCAGGATTTTTTTTACTGTTGTGGTTGTTGTTGAAATTGAGGAGTTTGTGGTGCTTGTTGTACAGGCTGTCCTTGATTTGGATCAGTTACTGGAGCACTGTTGGGTTGTTGTCCTACTGTGGTGTTTGCTTGTGTAGTTGAACTTTCAGCTGTTGTAGAGGGGTTCTCTACTGACTGTGTTTGTTGGGTAGCAGGTGTAGTCCAAGTATTCTTGGCACCGTTCAAAAAGACGAACTCCCCACTTCTGTATAGTCCCTCAGGCATTGTCCAATCTCCAGGATGGTCGTTTTGAGAGAGGGAAGTTATCATAGCACGATAGACTTTGGCAGCAACTGTGAGACCATCACCTACAAGTGGTGTGAGACGATTAGTGTAACCTGTCCATACAGCCATTGAATATTTACGTGTATAACCTACAAACATTTCATCAGGTGCTACAAACTGAGTCGTCTTGATATGGTTTTCGATTTCTTCGTCTGTATAGTTCGAGGTACCTGTTTTACCAGCTTGAGGAAGCCAAGGTAGGTAGGCACCGCGACCAGTTCCGTAAGTCAAGACTGTTTTCATCATCTCTGTCATCATGTAAGCAGTCGTTTCTTTCATGGCTCTTGTGCCAGCGTCAGAAAATTCTTTCTCGCTACCATCGCTAAAGACAACCTTATTGATATACATTGGTTTGTGGTAAATACCGCCATTTGCGAATGCGGCATAGGCAGTGGCCATTTTTTCACTACTTGCCCCGTACTGTTTACTAGATTCGGTAGTATTACTTGAAATAGCATTTGAGTAGTGAATACTTGGATAGTCGATTCCCAAGCCGTTTAGGAAACTTTTAGCTCTATCTAAACCAACCTTGTTTAGTGTCTCAACGGCAGGTACGTTACGAGATTGTTGAAGAGCATATTGCAGAGTAATATTACCAAAATATGCTCGATCCCAGTTGTAGACAGGTGTGCTTGTTCCTGGATAGTTATAAGGAATATCATTAACCATAGTTGCAGTGGAATCATAAACACCGTATTCTATGGCAGGTGCATAATCGGTGATCGGTTTCATGGTTGATCCCCAGTCACGATTGGTTTCTACAGCTTGGTTGGTACCAAATGAAACGTTACTTGCTTGGTGACGAGCTCCAAGTTGGGCGATGACTTTACCATTTGAAACATCTACGACCGTGGATGCGACTTGCAAATCATCGTCAGGGTAAGAGACGTATTGATCGGAGTTGTAGATATCCCACAGATGTTTTTGAGCTTCTTGGTCGACATTTGTGTAAACATCCATCCCAGTAGTTAGAAGGTTATAGCCAGTTTCTTGTTCTACTTGGTCGATAACCTCTTTGAGATAATTGTCCATATATGCTGGATAGCTATTGACTGATTTCAAACTTTGGAGTCCATCAGTAATAGGGGTATTGATAGCCTTCTCATACTGTTCGGCAGAAATGTAGCCTTGACCTTTCATCTCTGAAAGTACCAAGTTACGGCGGTCAAGGGCAGCTTCTGGATGAGAATAGGGATCGTATTGATTCGGAGCCTGTGGCATTCCTGCTAGTAGGGCAAGTTGAGGTAGTGATAGTTCTCGTAAATCTTTGCCGTAATAGTTTTGGGCAGCCGTCTGCATTCCATAGTTTCCGTTAGACATGTAAACTTTATTCACATAGTAGGTCAGAATTTCTTGTTTTGTGGCTTTTTGTTCTAATTGAACAGCCAACCAAGCTTCCTGGGCTTTACGTGAAATAGTCTGATCAGAAGTGGAAGTTGAGAAATAGGTCAACTTAATTAATTGTTGGGTAAGGGTTGATCCTCCCTGGAGGGAGTTGTTTTGTAAGTTACGTAAAAAAGCCCCTATAATTCGGATGGTATCGACACCGCGATGATCGAAAAAACGATGGTCTTCGATCGATACAATAGCCTTGACCAAATCAGTAGGAATTTCGTTGGCCTGAGCGTTTACTCGGCGTTCAGAGCCCAGATCGGCAATCAGTTCGTTTTTACTATCGAAAATCTTACTAGACGTGGTTGCGACTAATTTGCTCTCAGATAGGGCTGGGGCTTTGCTGACGTAATAGAGAAATATGCCTCCTCCCAGCATAACTGCTGTGATAAATAAAGTTAAGAGGCAGATACTCACATACTTAGCTATTCGCAGGATAGTTTGTTTGTTCATCTTGTTTTACCACCTAATAAATGTTCTTTGATAACATTGAGATAGGGAATTTGAGGGAAGGCACCAGCCTTGATTTCATATCCATATTCTCGAATATATCCAAGTGGCATTGATTTTTGTCCCTTATCTTGATGATAGAAGCGAATCAAATCGAATGCCGGCAATAAGTAGGTTTCTTGCAGAGAAGAAAAGTGAAGAAGGACAAAGCAGATTCCTTGTTGGGCAAGGACTTGTTCCATATGCTGAATCTGATGTGGATGGAAATTTTTCATCGGAATCGCACGTTTTTGTTTTGTTTCCTTGGCTTCAAAGTCGATGTAATATCCCTTATAAACGCCAGAATAGTCTGTCGTTGAAGCTTGTCGAAAATAGGCTTCAACAATCTTGGCACGACTTCGTTGTGGATAGTCCACTCGTACGATTTGAATAGGAGTTGGTTTCTTGTGTATAACAGCCAAGCCCTGAGACAAATAGTAGTCGTTAGTAGCATTGATCATCTTTTCAAAAGACATTCCTCGATTTGCGAAATTTTTGGGTTGAGAAAGAGATGTTTGTCTTTTTTGTGATGAAATTTTATGAGGATAGTTGACCATAATTCTCCTTATTGGTACAATAACATCACTCTATTATATCATAAATTTGCACAGAAAGGGTTAAAAATGACTACAGCTTTGGTTTTGGGCTATTCTGCTTTTGATCTGGGTTTGTTTTCTGACAAGGATCCTCGTCTTAAATTGATTAAAAAAGCGATACGTAGGGATTTAGAAGCTATGGCAGAAGATGGGGTGACTTGGCTTGTATTTACAGGGACTTTGGGCTTTGAATATTGGGTTTTAGAGGTTGCTCAGGAGATGAAGACAGAGTACGATTTCCAGTTGGCCACCATTTTTGCTTTTGAAACCCATGGGGAAAATTGGAATGAAGGCAATCAGATGAAACTGAGCCGCTTTAAGCAGGTAGACTTTGTCAAATATGCCTATCCTCGCTATGAACACGCGGGGCAGTTAAGAGATTACCAGCAGTTTTTACTGGAAAACACGAACAGTTCCTATCTTTTTTATGATGAAGAAAATGAAACGAAACTAGCTTATTTTTACCAAAAGATGAAAAATCAAGAGGACTACTTTATAAAGAGATTAACATTTGATCAGCTAAATGAACTTGCTGAAAATTTTTCCGAAAATTGAAGCTTTGACCTTGATTTTTGTTTGCCTTTTTTTATATAATAATACTAGCAACCGAGAATGGAGAGAGACATGGCAAGTATTATTTTTTCAGCGAAAGATATTTTTGAACAAGAGTTTGGACGTGAAGTCCGTGGGTATAGCAAGGTAGAAGTTGATGAGTTTTTAGACGATGTCATCAAGGATTATGAAACCTATGCCGCCTTGGTCAAGTCACTTCGTCAGGAAATTGCGGATTTGAAGGAAGAATTAACTCGTAAACCGCAAGTGAGTTCGGCTTCAAGTCCTAGTCACCCAGATCCAATTGATGTGGCAGCTTCATCTTCTATGACGAATTTTGATATTTTAAAACGCTTGAATCGTCTTGAAAAAGAAGTGTTTGGTAAACAAATTCTAGATAACTCAGATTTCTAAGTAGTTATTTGAGATGTGCAATTTTTGGATAATCGCGTGAGAAGAATTGCTTCTCATGAGGAAAGTCCATGCTAGCACAGGCTGTGATGCCTGTAGTGTTTGTGCTAGGCGAAACCATAAGCCTAGGGACGAGAAATCGTTACGGCAGTTGAAATGGCTAAGTCCTTGGATAGGTCAGAGTAGGCTTGAAAGTGCCACAGTGACGGAGTCTTTCTGGAAACAGAGAGAGTGGAACGCGGTAAACCCCTCAAGCTAGCAACCCAAATTTCGGTCGGGGCATGGAGTACACGGAAACGAACGTAGTACTCTGACTGCTATCAGCTGTAGGCTGTTAGTGGTAGACAGATGATTATCGAAGGAAGTGGTCCTAGTCACTTCTGGAACAAAACATGGCTTATAGAAAATTGCATATAGGTTGGGGCTGAGAAATTTTCTCAACCTCATTTTTTAAAGTGGACATATAGAAAGGTCTTGCAAGACTGTAACATGAAAAAAGAATTTAATTTAATTGCAACTGTGGCAGCAGGGCTTGAGGCTGTCGTTGGTCGTGAAGTGCGCGAGTTGGGCTACGATTGTCAGGTTGAAAATGGTCGTGTTCGTTTTCAAGGAGACGCGAGAGCGATTATCGAAACCAACCTCTGGCTTCGGGCAGCAGATCGTATCAAAATCATCGTAGGAACGTTCCCAGCTAAAACTTTTGAAGAGCTGTTTCAGGGAGTTTTCGCCCTAGATTGGGAAAATTATTTACCACTTGGAGCTCGGTTCCCGATTTCAAAAGCCAAATGTGTTAAGTCTAAGCTTCACAATGAGCCGAGTGTTCAGGCTATTTCTAAGAAAGCTGTTGTCAAGAAATTGCAGAAACACTATGCTCGTCCAGAAGGTGTTCCTTTGATGGAAACTGGTCCTGAGTTTAAGATTGAGGTCTCTATTCTGAAAGATGTGGCAACTGTCATGATTGATACGACAGGATCTAGCCTCTTTAAACGTGGCTATCGTACGGAAAAAGGGGGAGCCCCTATCAAGGAAAACATGGCGGCAGCCATTTTACAACTTTCTAACTGGTATCCAGACAAGCCTTTGATTGATCCGACCTGTGGTTCGGGGACTTTCTGTATCGAGGCGGTCATGATTGCTCGAAAGATGGCTCCAGGTCTTCGTCGTTCTTTTGCATTTGAGGAATGGAACTGGGTCAGCGATCGCTTGATTCAAGAAGTGCGTACAGAAGCGGCCAAAAAAGTAGACCGTGAGCTGGAACTGGATATCATGGGCTGTGATATTGATGCTCGCATGGTGGAAATTGCTAAGGCCAATGCTCAGGCAGCAGGTGTTGCAGGGGATATTACATTTAAGCAGATGCGCGTGCAGGATTTACGTTCCGATAAAATCAATGGTGTGATTATTTCCAATCCGCCTTACGGGGAGCGTTTATCAGATGATGCAGGAGTGACCAAGCTCTATGCTGAGATGGGTCAAGTATTTGCACCACTGAAAACTTGGAGCAAATTTATCCTGACTAGTGATGAAGCTTTTGAAAGCAAGTATGGTAGCCAAGCAGATAAGAAGCGTAAGTTATACAACGGAA